>JABMRH010000168.1 GCA_013202725.1 Desulfobacteraceae bacterium | reverse complement strand
TCCTGGTATATAAGGAGGATAAAATCACTCATCCTGTGACAAACCATGAAATATTCACGGATTACCTCTGCCAGAGCATTTTGTCCCCCCTTTGCTCTGGCCAGGGCATCCGACATACCCTGTTCAACCTCCATATGGATTGAGTTGCAAACCATATACAGAACATCCTCTTTTGACGAAACATATTCATATAATGCGCCAATGGATAATCCTGCTGCCTTGGCGATCTGCCTGGTGGTTGTTTTATGGAAACCCTTTTGAATAAAAAGCTTTACAGCGGCATCAATAATCTGACGCCTTCTCCGTTTTACAAGATCCGGATTTTTAATCTGGGTTGGTATGTCATATGTTTCGCGTGGTTGCTGCATTATGAATTCCCAAAAAAAAATATTTATCACGAAAGAACGAAAATTCGAAGACATGAAAATAATGAATTTGTAACAAGTCAAAAAGCACGTCACTCCCGCGAAAGCGGGAGTCTATAACAACTTGTAATTACTGGATAGCGCTAACGGTTAGCGCTGATGCTTCACTTCGTGTCACTACGTGCCCCGCGGGAATGACGGTTAAGTGGTATGTTGGACTTTTTACGACGCCATCAAACTTAAACCACTTTAAACTTTTTCTGTTTTCGTGCTTTCTATCTTTCGAGCTTTGCGACGTACGTCTTGAGAAGAGACGTGATTATTTTTCAATTTTTTACGAAACTATTAAGTCTGTTTCTGAACGATCGCTCATTAATTTTAATACCATGTATCCGTTTTTTTTGTCAAGTTTTTATAAAAACTCTATAAGGCGATTATTGCATAGAATCTCTCAGTTACATTTGCCTTGTATTCGCCAGAAAGATATTGACAAATATAGTAAGGGGAATATAAAACATAAAAAACTGAACGCTCGTTCAAAAAGCAAAGGTGATTTCTTCAAAAAGTCTGTGAAAAGGGGGTAAAGTTGAATTTTGATCTTACAACAGAACAGGAAATTATCCGGAATTCAGTGCGTAAATTTGCCGAGACAGAAATTGCTCCTGTAGCTTTGGAGCTTGATGAAAAAGAGGAATTTTCAGCGGAACTTACAAAAAAAATGGGGGAAATCGGTCTCTTTGGAATGTTTGTTTCAGAGGAATATGAAGGCCAGGCCATGGATTATCTTTCCTACATAATCGCTGTAGAGGAGATTGCAAGGGTGGATGGATCTCAGGCTGCAACCATTGCAGCGGGCAACTCTCTTGGAATCGGCCCGATCTACTATTTCGGCACAGAGGATCAGAAGATGAAGTATCTTCCGAAACTCTGCAGTGGAGAAGCCTTATGGGGATTCGGTCTCACAGAGGCAAATGCCGGTTCCGATGCAGGTGGAAGCAGAACCACCGCGGTTCTTGACGGCAATGAGTGGGTGATCAACGGGTCTAAAATTTTCATAACCAACGCTGCCTGTGAAATGACAATGGGGGTGACTGTTCAGGCGATCACCGGAACCAGACCCAACGGAAAGCCTGAATATACATGCTTTCTTGTAGAACATGGAACCCGGGGTTTTAAAGCTGTTCCAATGCATAAAAAGATGATGTGGCGGGCTTCAAACACTGCTGAATTATATTTTGACGATGTCAGGATTCCAAAAGAAAATATATTAGGCAAAGTAGGGGATGGTTTTCACCAGATGCTGAAAACACTTGACGGCGGTAGACTTTCCATAGGGGCTATGGGGCTTGGCGGAGCCCAGGGAGCTTATGAGGCAGCGCTCAAATATTCGAAAGAAAGGGAGCAGTTCGGGCAGCCGATTTGCAAATTTCAGGCAGTTGCTTTTAAACTGGCTGATTGCGCGCTTGAGATAGAATGCGCCAGAAATTTGCTGTACAAGGCCTGCTGGCTGAAAGACCAGGGCCGGCTCTTTGAAAAAGAGGCTGCAATGAGCAAGCTTTGCTGTTCTGAGGTCATGGGCAGGGTGGTGAATCATGCTGTACAGATTCACGGTGGGTATGGGCTGATGAAGGAATACAATGTCGAAAGGTTTTACAGGGACCAGAAACTTCTTGATATCGGAGAAGGGACATCGGAAATTCAAAGGATAGTGATATCACGGCATATTGGCTGTTGAGTGGATGATCCTGCATGCGGAGGTAGTGATGAATGATAATGTCCTATTGGCAGAAGAGGAAGGCGGAATAGCGATCCTTACGCTTAACCGTCCTGATGTTATGAACGCCATAAATTTTTCTTTGCTTCACGCCTTAAAGGAAAAGATTGAAGATCTGCGGGTCAAACAGGGCATCAGGGTGATAATAATAACCGGAGCGGGAGAAAAAGCCTTTTGCGCAGGGGCGGATCTAAAGGAAAGAGCCTTGCTTGATGACAGTCAGGTAAAGAAGTTTATTTTTACGATAAGAGACCTTTTTACTTCTATTGCGCTGCTTAATAAACCTGTGATTGCAGCAATAAACGGCGTGGCGCTTGGCGGGGGCACAGAACTATCCCTGGCATGCGATATCCGTATAGCCTCGATGAATGCTTCCATGGGGCTCACGGAAACCAGGCTTGCCATAATTCCCGGAGCAGGCGGAACCCAGAGACTTCCAAGGCTGATCGGGTGCGGCAAAGCCAAAGAGCTGATATTTACAGGCCGCAGGGTTGGGGCGCAGGAAGCCTTGCAGATCGGTCTTGTAAATCAAATCTGCGAGCATGAATCGCTGCTGGATGAATGCAAAAAAATGGCGGCCATGATTTGTGAAACAGGCCCAATTGCAATTGAACAGGCCAAGTATGCAATAAATTACGGACTTGAGACGGACATCAATACCGGTCTTGCCATTGAATCAAATGCTTACTGGGTTACAATCCCTACCGAGGATCGCCTGGAAGGGATAGCGGCTTTTCGTGAAAAAAGAAAACCTGTATATAAAGGGAGATAGTAACTATTTAGCCACAGATTCACACAGATAAACACAGATAGGTTTAAATACAAAGAAACCACAGAGGAAGGGGAATTATTGAAGATTGAAGATTGAAGATTTATGGAATCGCTTCGCTCTGTTTTTTTTAAAAAATTGATAAAATTCCTTCAATATTCAATCAACAATATTCAATTTTCAATATTATAATCTTGGTGACTTTGTGGCTGAACTATTACAATAAAAGAAAAAATATATAGGATATAAACATGACGGATAACGGAGCAGCAAACAGGTCGCACTGGCAAAATGAAGAAAAGAGACTTGACGAGCTGGTTTATCAGGCCATGTGGCCGGGTGGAGAAAAGGCTGTAAACAAACTTGCAAAACAGGGCAAACGTCCTGTTCGGGAACTGATTGAGAAACTGATAGATCAGGGCACGCAGTTCTTTGAACTCAGCCGCATTGCAGGTTTTGGGATGGATTATCCCGGTGTTTTTGATGTGCCCTGCGGCGGTCTGGTGACAGGTATAGGAAAAATCCACGGCAACTGGACTATGATTTTTGCCAATGACAGCCGTGTAAAGGCAGGCACATATTTTCCAATCACTTTAAAAAAACATATGCGCGCCCAGGCAATTGCACAGCAGTGCGGCCTCAACTGTGTCTATATCGCCGATTCAGGAGGGGCCTTCCTTCCCATGCAGGCGGATGTCTTTCCTGATGATCAGCATTTCGGCTCTATGTTCTATAACATGGCGCGCATGTCGTCGCAGGGATTAAAACAGATTACCTTAAGCACCGGAGGCAACACGGCAGGCGGAGCCTATATTGTTTTTATGGCTTGTCAATCCGTGATGATAGATCAGATGGCATACTCTTTTTTAGGAGGTCCGCCTCTGGTTAAAATGGCAACCGGCGAGGTAATTTCAGCGGAAGACCTTGGAGGCGCAAATGTCCATACACAGATCTCAGGCGGCGCTGATCATTTATGCGCAAATCAGGATGAAGCAATAGACAGAGTTCGTGAAATTCTATCCCTTGAACCGCCCCAAAAGATAAATTTTCACAGGTATGCTGAAGCTCCTCCTAAGATTCCTGCAGATAAAATTTACGAGCTAATGCCGGCTGCCGTGCATCAGGGTATTGATGGCCGGAAGATTCTGGAAGCGATTGCCGATGACAGTTACTTTATTGAATATAAGCAAAATTATGCTCCTGGAAGAGGAGACAATATTATTACAGGAAAAATACGCATAAAGGGGATTCCTGTTGGTGTGATTGCTTCCAATGTGGTCGGGATAATATTTTTTGAAGCCGCACGCAAGGCTACGGAATGGATCATCCGATGTTCACAGGAAAAGATACCGATACTCTTTGTCCAGAGTTCGCCGGGATACATGGTGGGATCGGAATCTGAGCATATGGGAATCGGTAAATACGGAGCAGATATGGTGAGGGCGGTTTCATGCGCCCAGGTGCCCAGGATTCAGCTTGTAATCGGGCCGGATAACGGCGCTGCAAATTACGGTATGTGCGGCAGAGCATACAGACCGCATTTTCTGTTTTCTACAATGAGGTCGCGTACTTCGGTTATGAGCGGGCGAAGCGCGGCAGGCGTGCTTCTCTCAATTGAAGAACGGAAGAGGGATGCCCGTGGGAAGCCCATGACCGAAGAGGAAAAACAGGTATTCCGTCAAAAGATGATCGAAAAGTATGATGGGGAGGCCCATCCTTTTTACTGCGGAGCTCGTCTTTTGAATGACAGGGTTTTAAAATTTTCAGAAATCCGGGATTGGCTTGCCATGGCTTTTGAGGTAAGCTTGCTTAAACCAATTGGCGATCCTTCTTTTGGAAATTTTAGATTTTAACCTCAAGTAAGGAGACATTGATATGATGGAATATGATTTTTGGAAGATTTTTCCCAAAATGCCCGGAAAGGTAACTATCGGCGATATAACGATTAGGGACGGTTTTCAGCATGAAGAAAAATTCATTTCCACTGCGGCGAAGATATTTTATCTTGAAGAGCTGATATTCGCGGGCTGCCGGCATATTGAAGTTACCAATCTTGGAAGCGCATTTTTAATGCCTCAGTTCAGGGACGCGGAAGACCTGTTTAAACACCTGAGAGGGGACCGGTTTAAAAAACGATGCAAAAGAAAGGGCGTTAATTATGACGATATCTGCTTTACAGCCATTACGATCCGCGAGTTGGCAGTTGATTGCGCTATACAGCTAAGAAAAAAGGGGATTGGGCCTGATCGTCTTTTGATGATGGTTTCCACGGAAGAGGAACATCATTTTGCAAACTCAGGAACAACGCTTCCCGAATACTGGAAAGAGGCAGAGCGTTGCATTAAAAAATGCAATGATGCGGGCATAAAGATGTGCGGAACGGTCAGCACTATCTGGGGGAGTCCTATTGGCGGGGCCACGGATATGAAGGATGCAATTGAATTCTCAAAAAGATGGCTGGAAATCGGAGCCCATGACATTGAACATGCGGACCACGACGGCAGCGCTTCAGCCCCGGATGTTTACCGCTATTTTTCCATGATACTCGATGAAATCCCTGACCCTGCACTCCATATCGCCCATTTTCATGAAACAAAGCGCATAGCGTCGGCATCTGTTCTGGCTGCATTGCAGGCAGGGATTACAAATTTTGAGGCAACCCTGGGAGGCCTTGGCGGGCAGCCGGCAAACTTTCTGGATGATTGCCCAACAAAAGGCACCGGAGAATACTATTATAAAGATCCCAGGTATGTGGGCCTGGTTACACTGGAGGATACGCTTGTCCAAATTGATGAGATGGGCATCGAGCATGGATATGATGTTGACCGCATCCTGTGGCTTGGCAGGCAGATGGAAAAGACAATTGGACGGAGATTGCGTTCCGAGGCTATAATCAATGGCCGGACTTTAAAGGAAGGGCATATGGAATTTGCCAGACCAGGTTTAAAGGAAAGAAAGATAAAATTAGGCGAAGAGCCCGGCCGAAAGATTCCCGGGAACTGGAATCCAAAAGCTGTGTTGCCTGAGTATCGCTCATAATATGAAATTACAAGTGACTAAAGGGAGCTGATTGAAAATAGATCTGCTTTTACCACAGAGTACACAGAGGCCACAGAAAAAGCCTTTCTTTTTTTATGGAAAACCTCTGTGCGCTCTGTGTGCTCTGTGGTGAAAATTTTTTGAATTAAGGAGTTAAAAATGGAAACAAAAAATCAAAAACCCCATATAAATGTGGACTTTTTTGAGGATCTGACAGGTGATATCTCTGAGTCAAAACATAAAGGCGTTGAAGATATCGGGAAAAAGATTAAATTTCTTAGAGAGGGAAAAGGGTTGTCTATTGACGAGGTTTCCAAGCTAACAGGGTTTGATGCTGAGCTTCTTACAAGCATAGAAAAGAATGAAGTGCAGCCCCAGCTTGGCACGGTTATCAAGCTTTCGAAGGCATTGGACGGCGCATTCGGACGTCTGGTTTCAGGGGTTGGTGACAGGCTCTATTCTGTTACACGGAAGGATGAGCAGAAGATCGTTTCAAGCTCGACGTCAAAAAAGGGTAAAAAGAAATTATATACATACAGGAGCCTTGCCCCGGAAGTAAAAGGGCGACACATGGAGGCCATGATTGTCCAGCTTGAAGAAAACCCGGAAAAGGAGATGTCGGTTCATGATGGGGAAGAATTTATCTATGTTATAGATGGGGTTGCGACGCTCAAAATCGGAGAGGATTGCTTTGATCTTGAACCCGGGGACAGCGTTTACTATCTTTCAACCGTACCGCACCAGATTGTTTCTAAAAAAGGCAAGACAACAATATTAGCGGTGCTTTATGAAGGCTAAAGGAGACTCACCAATGCCAGGAACAGCCAAAACGCCTGAAGATCTTAACCATGAAGATAAGGTACGTCTTGTTCTTGATATGTTTCACCGGATAATAGTTCATTATGGCCTCTGGTTTGGCGAAATAAAACATCAGATGGGCATGGAGGAGGCTCTTGAAATACTGGGCAACGCATCGAAAAGAAGTTATGTTTATCAGATGAAAAGGCTTTCCAGAGTTCTTGGATTTGAAATAAAGGAGGATCTGCCGGTGCCTTTGCTGGAAATGCCGGCAGAATCGATTCAGGAGCTTATGGACAGTGTTGCGTTAAACTGGCTTGCAAATGATGGCGTATGGTTTCAGGCAGTAGAATTTACAAGCGGCATGAATGACGCTAAGCGCTGCAATGATTCCTGCTGGGCACATTTCTCTCCATTCGAAGCATGGTCAATTAAAAGGTTTTTGAATCTTTCTGAAAATTCCGGGATTGAAGGTTTAAAAACGGCTCTGAATTTTCGTCTCTATGCCAGCGTTAATACTCAATCTATCGTTGATGAAGGGCCCGACAGTTTTATATTCCAAATGAATGAGTGTCGCGTTCAGTCAGCACGAAAACGGAAAGGGCTTGATGATTATCCATGTAAATCAGGAGGATTAATTGAATATACATCTTTTGCCAAAGCCATCGATCCGGCAATCAGCACGGAATGCATAGGCTGTCCTCCTGATGCACATCCTGACGACTGGTACTGCGCCTGGCGATTTAAAATCAAAAAGCCTTAAACCGCTAATGACGTAAGCACGCTGTATGTCCGATCTGTTATATCCATCAACTCTTCTTCTGTTACACAAAACGGAAGGAAGAGATATATGACATTTCCCAATGGACGAAGGATCAATCCGTTTTTCAGCCCTTTTTTGTAAACCGACAATCCTATCCTGTCTTCAAAGGAGAACGGCTTTTTGGTTTGTCTATTTCTTACAAGTTCGAAGGCTGCTACCATCCCTATATATCTTACATCACCCACAATCGGAATCTCTCTGAATTTTTGGATGACCCGGTGAAAAGTTGCGATTTTTGCCGCTGCATTTTCCAGGGTCTTCTCTTTTTTAAAGAGCTCTAAAGAGGCAAATCCTGCGGCCGTGCTTAACGGGTTGGCCGTATAGGTGTGCCCATGATAAAAGGTTTTATTTTGCGTATAATCGGCATAAAAGGCGTCATATATCTCATCGGTCGTCAGGGTGGCGGCAAGGGGGAGAGTCCCGTTGGTTATCCCTTTTGAAAGGCACATAAAATCCGGCTTTACTCCTGCATGCTCGACCGCAAACATCTTTCCTGTCCTGCCGAAACCGGTGGCCACCTCATCCACGATCAGATGGATATTGTATGCATCGGCAAGCTTAGCAACCCTTTTAAGATACTCAACAGGATAAATAATAAACCCCCCTGCTCCCTGCATCAGAGGCTCAAGGATGATTCCCGCGATCTCATTGCTATGTTTGTTAAGAAGTTTTTCCAGCGGATCAACACATTCTATGGCGCAGGTTTCCCGTTTTTTAGCGCACGGACAGCGGTAACAGTAAGGAGAAGGTACCTTAAATGCTGGAAAAAGGAGGGGAGCAAATGTTTGATTAAAGACCGAGTCCCCTCCAACGCTCATTGCTCCAATAGTGTCGCCGTGATACCCGTTTTCAAGCCCGATAAATTTCTCTTTTTTTGGCTGTCCTGTATTTTTCCAAAACTGGAATGACATCTTCAGAGCTACCTCGCAGGAAGTGGAGCCATTGTCTGAATAGAAAACTTTGCTAAGATTTTCAGGGGAACATTGAACCAGTTTTTCTGCAAGCAATATTGCATTTTTGTGGGTAAATCCGGCGAAAAGAACATGATCAAGCTCGGAAAGCTGTTTTTTTATCGCGGACTGGATATATGGATGATTGTGCCCGTGTACGTTACACCACCAGGAAGAGATGGTGTCATAATAGACATTTCCTTCATGGTCGTAAAGACGGCAACCCTCCCCCTTTTCAATCAGGACAGGATATTCCTTTTCATAATCTTTCATCTGGGTATAAGGATGCCAGATATATTTTCTGTCTTTTTCCAATAAATCAAAATTCATAATATTATATGCTCCTATGATCTATTTAGTGCCTGAACGAAAACTATCCAAAGCTGGCATTTCGAGCGGAGCGAGAAATCTTATCGTATTGTTA
>JABMRH010000167.1 GCA_013202725.1 Desulfobacteraceae bacterium | reverse complement strand
TCAGCGGGACGGGGTTAGCGAGCGAATCCGAAAATAGCAAACTTCCTTACGGTCGAAGATTCCCTGCAGCTTGCCGTGGGGAATCTTCAATAAATTTCAGAAGAATTATGTTATAACCCCTGCCTGCCGGCAGGCAAGTTAGCGCCTTTGTGGCTGAACTATTAAAATCAGTTAATGCAGATAGGTAAATGGCCGACACACGCTTTCAAAGCGAAAAAAATCCTTCTCTTTATAAAATTCCTCCACAGAATCTTGAGGCGGAAGAATCGATACTCAGCGCAATTCTGATAGATAACAACGCATTTCTTGATGTTGTTGAGATTCTTTCTCCTGAGGATTTCTACAGGTCGGCTCATAACAAGATCTTTTCAGCAATGATTGATCTGTTTTCAAAGAGTGAACCTATCGACCTTGTGACTCTTGCCAATATTCTCAAGCAGCAGAATTATCTGGAAAAAATCGGAGGGGCTACATATCTTGCCAGGCTGGTGGATACTGTTCCGCTTGCTGTAAATGCGCGACATTATGCCAGGATAATCCATGACAAGGCATCGCTGAGGCGTCTTATTGAAAAGGCAAATGAGATCGCCAGGCAATGTTTTGAAGACCGTGGCGATGTTGACGAACTAATAGACTTTGCTGAAAGATCCATTTTTGAAATATCGGAAAATAAGAATAAACAGGCATTTTATCCGATCGGCAAACTTATCAGCAAGAATATCGACACCCTTGAAGAGCGCGAGGGGAACAAGAGTTTACTGACCGGCGTTGCGACAGGTTTTACACGTCTTGACAGCCTGACATCGGGTTTGCAGAAATCGGACCTTATAATTATTGCCGCGCGTCCAAGTATGGGAAAAACCTCTTTAGCGCTGAATATTGCGAGGAATGCCGCAGTAGATTCCAATGTTCCTGTTGCGATATTTTCACTTGAGATGTCTAAGGAACAGCTTTCGATGCGTTTGCTCTGTGCTGAGGCAAGGATCGATTCGCACCGCATAAAGAGCGGTTTTTTCAGCAGGGATGACTGGAACAGGCTGACAGAGGCCGCCGGTGTGCTGTCTGAATCATCGATTTACATAGATGACTCACCCGATATTTCGGTTACTTCGATAAGAGCCAAGACGCGCAGATTAAAGATGGACAAAGGGCTTGGTTTGGTTATTGTCGATTACCTGCAGCTCATGAGGGGTAGATCTTCAAATGAGCGCAGGGACCTTGAAATTTCAGAGATATCGAGATCATTAAAGGCGCTGGCAAAGGAGGCCGACGTGCCTGTGCTGGCTCTTTCTCAGCTCAACAGAAAGCTGGAGGAACGAAGCGACAAACGGCCGCAGCTTTCCGATTTAAGGGAGTCAGGCGCACTTGAACAGGATGCGGACGTTGTTGCCTTCATTTACAGGGATGAAATATATAACAAGGATGAAGATAATCCTAACAAAGGTAAAGCGGAAATAATTATTTCCAAGCAGAGAAACGGCCCTGTCGGGTGGGCGCCTTTAACCTTTTTAACCTCTTATACCAGGTTTGAAAACCCGGCATCAGAAGATGATTATAATATGATGGATTCATGAAGAGGCTTTTCGGAAGCACCGGCGGCCTGAAGGCAAGCCAGATTCGCAGGCTTGAAAATCTTTATCGTCGCCGCATACCAACTGAATTTGTCGTTACATTTGAGATTGCCCGCGAAATAAGCAAACTTTCCCATGAGATAAGCCGCCAGATAGGTCTTCTTGTAAACCGTCTTGGAAAAATAGCATGTGTAATTTTAGGAAATTATCAAGGGATAGTAATCCCTGATATAAGTGAATATAGAGCTGCTCCAGGTCGTCTTAAAGGGCTTAGATGTATACATACACACCTGAAAAAAGAATCTCTGACAAAGGATGATCTTGCAGACCTTGTCCTTTTGAGGCTGGACATAATAGCCGCAATTACGATAACAACAGATGGTCTGCCTAATCAGGTTCATGTCGGACATATACTGCCTAAAAGTCAAAAGGGAAAGCAATGCAGGATACTTGCTCCCCTAAATCCCGGGCAATTAGACATAGGCTGTCTCGAGCTTATCAAGGCCGTTGAAACAGAACTTGCTCATGCCGGGCATTTATATAGGGCAGATTCAGGAAAGGAAAGGGCTATACTGATAAGTGTTACAACCGCTCCCAGGAGCATAGCCATGGATTCCCTCGCAGAGCTTAAAGAGCTGGCTCTATCCAGCGGTATAGATGTGGCAGACACCGTTCTGCAACAGCGCAGAAGGGTTGATTCAAGATTTCTTATAGGACTTGGAAAACTTCAGGACATAACTATTTTAATTCTCAAAAAGGGAGCGACACTTATTGTTTTTGATCAGGAATTGAATCCATCCCAGATGCGCTCAATTTCGAATAAAATAGATATTAAGATTATCGACCGGCCCCAGTTAATTCTCGACATTTTTGCTCAACGCGCTCAAACAAGGGAAGGAAAACTTCAGGTTGAACTTGCGCAGCTAAGGTATCTGCTTCCGCGACTTATCGCAAAGAGCACCGCCATGTCGCGTTTGACCGGCGGAATTGGAGGACGAGGACCCGGCGAGACAAAGCTTGAGATACACAGGAGGCGTGTACGCGACAGGATTGCGCGTCTGGGAAAAGATGTCCTTCTTATAAAGAAGCAACGTAAACAGCAAAAGGCAAGGAGACAGAAAAAGGATATTCCGGTTATTTCAATAATCGGATATACCAATGCCGGCAAATCAACCCTTCTTAACACCCTTACAAAGAGCGATGTGCGTGTTGAAGACCGTCTTTTTGCTACTTTAGACCCTTCGAGCAGGCGTTTGAAGTTTCCGAAAGATGTTGAGGTGATCATAACCGATACGGTCGGCTTTATTAAAAACCTTCCAAAAGAGCTTATGGTTGCTTTTCGCGCGACATTCGAAGAGCTTGAAAGCGCGGATCTTCTTCTCCATGTCATAGATGTCAGCAATCCGCGTTTCAAAGATCATATTGAATCTGTTGAAAAAATTTTAGGCGACCTTAATCTAAATAATATTCCTTTAGTTCGTGTTCTAAACAAACAGGATCTTGTTGACGGAGAAATCATAGACAGACAGATCAGGCAGCTTGACGGGATAGCTGTTTCAGCTAATAACGGGTTAACGTTGACTCCTCTTCTCGAAAAGATGCATGCTTTGATCAGCACTTAATTTTTACGAATTCATCAAGGTTGACTTAACAGTATAAATATATATTATATAAATGCATATGGATTTGGAACTTGTTAAGAACATTACTGTTGCTGCAGTTTATAAGGGGAGCAGGGTGCTTTTGACCTCAATCTGTTTTAACGACATTGTTGCGGGATGAATATATGAAAAAAGAAAAAATTTCTTGTAATTCTCATTTAGGATGTTTTGGGGATTTCAATATCGAGGATACGATTTGCAGAAAGTATTGTTCAATAAACTTGCGTTGCGCTGTTGAGAGCGAAAATAATATCCGTATGGAAATACTGGAAGATCTTGTATCTTCGGATAATATGATTATTAAGATGCAATAAATACAAAATCATTAATTGCTATTTTTTGGGAAGATCTTGCCAGGGTTTAATATGCCTTTTGGATCAAAGACATTTTTTATATTTTTCATTAGGGTAAGTTCAACATCTCCAATCTCTTTTTTAATGTAAGGCGCCTTGGTTATGCCTATCCCATGTTCACCGGAAATGGTTCCTCCAAGTTCAAGGGTATAGTCGAAAAGGGTCTCAACCACCGTCTCCGCCTTTTCAAGCTCATCCTTATTTTGTTTATCCAGCATTATATTAAAATGGATATTTCCATCACCCGCATGTCCGAAACTGACTATACAAAGCCCAGTTTCATCCCTTAACATATTTATCTTTTTCACCATATCAGGTATTTTGCTTCTTGGAACTACAATATCCTCGTTGATCTTATCCGGTCCATAACTAAACAGGGCGGGAGAAATCGCCTTGCGCGCTTTCCAGAGGTTTGCTGCCTCCTCTTTGGTCCCGGCTTTTTCAACCCTTATTGCGCCACGGTTAATGCAAAGTGTTTTTAACTCATCTGCAGCCTTGTTTGTCTCAGCTTCATTTCCGTCGACCTCTATTAAAAGCAAAGCTTCCGCTTTTACCGGAAGACCGATCTTAAGGTAGTTTTCCACACACCTTATTGAAGCATTATCCATATATTCCATAGTGCGTGGGATTATGCGGTTTCTTATGATTTCCGATACTGTTTGGGCTGCTGTTTCTATCTTATCAAAAACAGCGGTTATTGTTTTTGATACTTCGGGAAGGGGTAAAAGACGAACCGTTATTCTGGTAATTATTCCGAGTGTGCCTTCAGATCCTATCATCAAGCGGGTCAGGTCATATCCGACTACCCCCTTGGCGGTTTGCACACCGGTATTAATGATTTCTCCGCTTGGTAGGACAACCTCGAGGCCGAGCACATAATCCCTGGTTACGCCGTATTTAACCGCGCTGGGGCCTCCGGCGCATTCCGCAATATTTCCACCCATGGTTGAAAATTCGGAGCTTGATGGGTCAGGGGGATAAAAAAGAGACTCTTTTTCAACAGCCTTATGCAGGTGGCCGGTTACAACGCCCGGTTCCACATGGGCGATCAGGTTTTCCCTGTCGATTTTCAGAATACGGTTGAAGCGGGTCATCACGACGATGACACCCCCGTTGACGGCAAGGGATCCACCTGTCATGCCGGAACCGGAACCCCGCGGGATGACAAAGAAGCCGTGTTTATTGGCGAGTCTTAATATAGCGGATACTTCGGAACTGTTTTTGGGGAATAAAACAGCATCCGGCATATAGGTTCGGGCAGTTGCATCATACGCATAACAGGCCAGGTCCTCTTTTGCCCTGCTGCAATTAGCCGCGCCGACAATACTTTGAAGTTGTTTAAAAATAGTGTTAGTCAAAATCGCATAAAATTCGTTTGGCAAGGCAATCAAAACTCGCTGGATTCTAATCTCTCACAAAGAAATTCCACCTGCTTCTTCATAGGACTATTTTCTTTTAATCCCCGTTCAACGATATAAATTGAATGAAGGGCTGTGGCGTGATATCTGTTAAAGCTTTTTCCTATTGTCTGGAGTGGTGAATCGGTATACATTCGAGACAGGTACATTGCTATCTGCCTTGGCCGAACAATACTTTGCTTCCGGGAGCTTGAAACAATATCTTTTATTGAAATATTATATTGTTTGCATACAAGTTTCTTGATTGCATTTATAGTAATAGTATTTCGCTGCTTGACTATATGTTTCACTACACTTTCCGCAAGATTCAGGTCAATAGGGACTCCCAGAAGTGATGATTTTGCCGTAACCCCGATAAGGCCGCTTTCAAGTTGTCTGACATTCTCAGTAAGTTCGCTGGCTAAATAACGGATTACATCTTCGGAAACGCAGCATTTGTTACCATTTGATTTTTTTTGCAATATCCTGACCCTTGTCCTGAAATTCGGAGGATCGATATTTGAAATAATACCGCATGACAGGCTTGATCTTAATTTGTCGCTTAGTTTCGGTATGTCAGAGGGGAGGTAACAACTGGAAAAAATTATTTTTTTGTTTGCTTCAAAAAGAGTGTCAAGTGTTAATGCCAGCTCGATCTGAGTGCGCTGCTTGCCGCTTAAGTAATGGACATCCTCAATAACCAATACGTCACATTTATTTCTGAATTTATTTTTGAATTGCTCGATCGAATCATGCCTAAAAGCGTGAATCATTTCATTTGTGAAGTCTTCAGCAGTAATATAATAGACATATTCTGAAGGATCTTCAGAAAGGATATAATGCCCGATAGCCTGGGCAAGATGGCTTTTACCCATTCCTGTTTTTGATAGCAAAAACAAGCAGTTTTGATTTGCATTATTTCTTGATGCAAGTGAGAGTGATGCTGAATAAGCAAAGTCGCTGTTGCTGCCTACTACAAATTTATCAAATGTGAAATCCTTTCGTAAAAAGTGTCCTCCGTATGCATGCGCGTTAATATTTGGAAGAGACATCTGAGGTTCATTATCTGTTTTTCCTCTCGAACCACCGTTGTTTTCGGAAACTTCAATAATAAATTTGCATCCGTTTTCTGATACTTTGTGTAGCTCGGACTCGATTAGCGCGCTATAATGATTAAGAATCCGTTTTTTTGAAAAAGCATTTGGGCAGGTCAGGACAATAGAATCATTATCCGATCTTAAATAGCCCAAGGGTTCAATCCACATCCTGAAACTTTGCCCTTGAATCTGTTTCTTGATTGAATTTTTAACTTTAATCCAGATTTGTTCCATAGCGTATTATATTAAAATGATAAGATTGGTAAGGTTCTTTAGACAAGGCAAATTGTTCAATAATTACAAAATCAAACGATTATTTAGGATTATTTCGGGAGCACATGGTTTTTAAAATGAAAGTTTAGTTGTATTTAAGGCACTGTCTATTTGGTGTCAAACCTGATGTAAATGATTTTAGAATTATTTGTTAATAAGTTATTAACAATTTATATTTATCTGATATTTCTATATATATTATGATCAAATTGGCAACTCTTTCTAAATACGACCTTTTTTGAACGAGAATTTTTATTAAGTATTTTATGCAGATCCGTACTTATCGACATAAATCTCAAAATAATGCTTTCTCCTAAAAGCTCCAATATTCTTTAATTATCTCTTATTTTCAAAAAAAAATATTCTGGAGGAAATTAATTGTTTGACGGATTAGATTCTATGATCATTAGCCTGGATGTTTTACAATTATAATGATATGTTATAATTTTTAATAGGAGTTGGATAGCTAAAGATGACTGAGCCTGTTGACAAAAGAACGTACACCTTTTTCATGCCCGGCGAAGAGCGCATTTTCTTAAACCATTTCCATCCCATTGCAATTGCCATCCTGCTGATCGTGATTTCCTTTCAGATAGTTACCTCGGAGACAACTGTGAAGGATGCCATGGTGACAGGGCTCGTTTTTATCTTGCCGTTTTATTTTATTTACTTTGTATTTGGGAAACGGTTCGCCGACTCGGTGACCCTTGATTTTGATGCGCGTAAAGTTCGATTTTCTTTCTCCGACGAAAGGGGCTCCTTTGAAAGGGATTTTCAGGATATCAAGAAGATTAATTTTAAATTCTATCTTACATTTGTGATGGACGATGCCCGAATCATGGTGAAACGGCCGCAGAACAAAAAACAAGTGTATCTGTTGCTTAAAAAGGTATCCATGGTTGACGCTGGTATGTTTGGGGGGCTCTAAGGCGTCTCCTATCCAATGGACGCCCCCTATTTCGTCCATGATGAATTCGACTTTTTACGAATTCATCAAGTTTGAAGGCACTTTAATCAGACAACCTGTTTCCGCAGTTTGAGCAGAATTTATCCTTTTCCTGTATTGGCTCATTGCAATTCGGGCAACATTTATAAGGGGGAGCAAGCTCCATGAGAAGCTGCCCCTTTACCACAGGAACCATCTTTTTATCTGCCTTGTAATCGGCAAATACCGGCACCTTCTTAACAACACCGCTTACAGGAGAATTTATAGAGTATTCGACCTTCATTAGAGAAAGGTTCAATATCTCTTCACCTTCTTGCACAGCATCGCCTGCCTTTTTGTGAACAAGCCATAGATCTGCATCAAACGGGGCGCCGATCTGATATGGATTATTTTCATCAGCCATTTCCATCCCCTTTTTCTCCACGGCTCTTTTTTCAACCTGTATTTCTTCAACAAAGACTTCGTGATCGAGTTTGTAGCGTATTCTTCTTGTGCCGTTTTTGCTTATCCGGCCTAAACGCATGACCTCTATGTCATGTATTTTTCCATCAGAGGTGCGAAATTCCCGTTCAATGCCCAGTTCAAGACCTTCAAACCAGATATCATCAGGAAGCACATTGGGATCGCTGTATTTTTCCAGATTTTTGATGAGCTTTAAGGCATCTCCCGGATGATTAAGGTAATTAACCAGCTCTTCTTCCGTTGGTTTTCTCTTGATATGTACGGCCAGTTCTTTCTTTACTTTGTCGATATTAACCGGTGGAAGAAAATTAAGAGGGCTTTCTTCGGTTCTGCCGGCAATAGCCTCTTCCCACTTGTTGCCAAATACAGATTCATAGATCCATTGTTTGGGCCATCCAAGAGGAAGTTTGCCGAATTTTCCGAGCAGAAGATTTTTTAAAGCGTCATTTGCATGGGAAAAAAGTATCTTTCGGTCTTTTCTGGTTTGCTCATCCAGCTCATCTTCTTCAACAGTGGTTACCCTCTTTAAAAGGTTGATAATTCTTTGCACTTCCGTCATTCCGCCCCGTTCATAAGCCTTTACAACCATCATGTATCCATTAGTCCAGGTTATTTGGGAGCCGGGCGTAACATCGTGGTACCTGATAAGTTTTCGATAGAGCTCGAGAACTAAAAGAATGCTGGGCAGCAGAAATGCGTATCCCTGTTTTAAGGCGCTTTCCTGACTGCTTGAAGTGGCGCCGCCCGGAAGCCCGTGCAGCGTAACATCGTGATCAATCCCAAGAAATGTGGGCCTGCAGTAATGATCGTATGTTGGCATAATCTGTTTTAGAACAAATGCGGTTTCTCTGATTTTTTCTTTATCAAGCCGGGTCTTTAAGCCAAGCTCTCCTTCAATATATGCCAGCACCGGCATGACCGCTGTCTGGCCGTAAAATCTCACGCTGGGGCCGTCAGCCACATCCAGGATTTTTGCTCCCGCCTGAGCGGCAGCGCCTAACGCGGGCACGGCAAGACCGTCTGTTGCATGGCGATGATATTGAATAATTAAATTAGGATATTTATCAAGCATGGCTGAAATCAGACTTTTTATAAACCTTGGCGGGCATACACCAGCCATATCTTTAAGGCAGAATATAATTTTTTTAGATGCCTCGTCCTTATTGCATTCTAAAATCCGCCCCACCATTGAAAGGATGTCATCCAGCGCCCCAAGGTAGTGGGAGACATCAAAACCATGCGCCCAGCTTAAGCTGACGGCGGGCTGAAAAATACGGTTTTCAGCCTTTAAAACAATTTCGGCAAATGGAGCCATGTTTTCAATGTGGTTCAGAAAGTCGAAACATCGTATTACATGGTAATGTTTTACTATCATCTCGCCTGTGCGCTTCATGATTTCACGACTCTGTGGAGCGTAGCCGAGCACATTTGTTGATCGTATCAGGATAAGTTTTTGAGTGTTTGGCGCAAACTCGTTCCAGTTTGCCGCCTCAGCCCATGGGTCTGTCATGCATCCTAACATGGCGACGTGGTAATGGGCTCCGCCGCCGTTTTCGATGGATGCATATCCGCACCTGTCAATTAAGGGCCCGATAAGCCTATCGTCAAAGAGACGGAATCGATTGCCGGTTTCCGACTGGGTTATATCCCTTGGGGTCGTGTTGCAGAATTCCACATATTCAGAATTTCGTAAAAAATTTAGAGTCTTATCCCGATGGTCGTTGGGATTAAAGGGCGGCTGATAGGAACGGTCATTGACCGCCTTTTTTGCCAAAGTTGCAACATTCACAGACATTGGGCCGACCTTGGAATCGCCGAATTTCCGGTAAGACCCAAGCCCGATATATGGATTAAATCCTTTGGCGGTAGTTTCAGCCATCAAACCGGCAAGTCGGATTTCTTCAGGTATGGTTTCCTTGTAAGACATCAGTTCGGGCGTGTTATCGATGAATCTTGTATCAAACTCGCCTATCATGAATTTTGGATGTGAGATAACCTTTTTATGAAATGTAATAGTGGTTTTCAGGCCTCCTATAAAATATTCAGACAAAGCCCGCTTCATGGTTGCCAGTGTCTTTTCCCATGTGGCTCCATACGCCATAAGGAGGCCTGCCAGCGAGTCGTAGAGCTTGGGGAACTCGTATCCGTAAAAGACGCATGAATCGAGCCTTATTCCCTCGCCGCCGGGAGAAAGGTACCTGGTTATTTCACCTGCGTTTGGCCGGAAATTGTTTTGGGGATCCTCAAAATTTATTCGGCATTGCATGGCAAATCCCCTGGGGTTCAGCTCTTCCTGCTTCAGGCGCAGTTTTTCGCCAAAAGAGATTCGTATCATTTCTTCAACAAGATCTGTCCCGTAAAGTATCTCTGTGATCCCGTGTTCCACCTGAAGCCTGGTGTTGGCCTCAATAAAGTAGTAATTCTGTTTTTCATCCACTAAAAATTCAAATGTTCCGATAGAATTATATCCTGAGGCGGATACAATCTTTAAGGTGGCGTCTTTAAGAGTTTTTCTTAATTCACTGGTCATTCCTTTCCAGGGAGAGGGGGTGATTTCCAGTAATTTTTGATTTTTTCTCTGCGTGGAGCAGTCCCGTTCATCCAATACTGCTGCATTGCCGAATGAATCACAGACAGCCTGTATCTCCATGTGCCTGACCGATGAAAGAAATTTTTCAATATATAAATTCGGGTTGCCGAAACTCGCCTCTGCAATGGTTGAGGCTTTTTGGAAATTTTGCTCAAGCTCTTCAGGGGATTCAATAATTACAATTCCTCTTCCGCCGCCGCCGCCTTCGCTTTTTATCATTACCGGATAGCCGATTTCCCGTGCGATCTGTTTTGCTTCTTCAAGGGTTACCGCGCTGTCGGAACCGGGAATGACCGGC
>JABMRH010000019.1 GCA_013202725.1 Desulfobacteraceae bacterium | reverse complement strand
TAAGCTTTGGCGCATCCTTGCCCTTTGGTCTTTCACTGGGTTTCTTGTGACACTCGATGCAATTCTGGACATTATCTCCTATTTTAAGATTGTTAAGAGGTTTGCCGTTTTCATCGTGATGGCACTCTCCGCAGCCTGCTTTATAATCCTCGATATGCTTCTTATGTGAAAACATGACTATGCTCTTTTTATGCTCAGCATACGCCTTGTTTTCCATCTTGATCACATCCTGCACCGCGGTGCCGGCATAAATACCGGTAGCAGCAAACAGAACGGCAATGCCGAAAACAGCCATAATTATTAGAGATTTTTTACGCATAAACACACTTCACCTCCTTCCATATATATTTAGCAAATAATAATAATTAATATATCAAGCACAATTTATTTTGTCAATAACAAACAACATCCGGTTATGTTATTAGAAGTTTTTGCTATCCTGAAGGCACCTTCTCGCTTTCCTTTGCCTTCTTTTTCCCAAAAACCCTGGCGCCAATTATGCTTATTTCATATAGCAGCATCAAAGGTAGCGCCATCATTATCTGTGTCACAACATCAGGTGGAGTTAAAATAGCAGCGCCCACAAAAAACAATAATAGTGCATATTTTCTGTTTTTTTTCAAAAATTCTACCGAAACTATGCCGAGCTTGGCCAGAAAGGTAATAATAAGCGGAAGCTCAAAAACAAGCCCAAAAGCAAGCAGTAATTTGGCAGAAAAACTTAAGTATTCCCGCATGGATGGAAGAGGCTTGATCGTTTCAGATGCAAACCCTAAAAAAAACTTAAAACCAAATGGAAAAACAATAAAATATCCAAAGAGTGCCCCCCCAACAAAGAAAACAGAGGACAAAAAAACTATCGGAACAAGAAAACGCCTTTCTTTTTGATACAGCCCGGGAGCTACAAACATCCAGAATTGGTACAGAACAACCGGCGCTGCCAGCATAAAGCCGGACAGGAAAGCAACCTTTAAATAGGTAAAAAAAGCCTCGGGCAGACCTGTAAAAATCAGCTTTTCGTCTGCGCCCATCACCGATATAAGTGGATGAGATAAAATATCAAATAATTTTTCCTTAAACCCGTATGAAACAACAAATCCTATGCCGATAGCTATAAAACAGGCGACAAGACGCTTTCTCAGCTCTTCCAGGTGGCCGGTAAAGGGGATTTTCTCAGTCTCATCATTTTCAGTCATTTTTTAAAGATCCTTTATCCTCTTCCTCTTCAGGTTCCTTTTTGCTTTTTTTATCTGTTGAAGATGTTGAGACATCCTGAGCTTTATCGTCAAAATCAATATTTACTACATCCACAGTTTTTCTGATATCATTATTCATTTCGTCAAAGGCTTTTTTTACATCTGTCAATTCATTATCTACATCTATTGATTCTTTTAATTCACTTGTAGCCTTCTTAAATTCGCGCATTGCACGGCCCAGGGATTTTGCAAGATCCGGGAGTTTTTTTGGGCCAAGAACTATAAGGGCTATAGCCAGTATTAAAATCATTTCAGGCATACCGATGCCGAACATAAATAAAACTCCTTTTTATAGATTTATCAGGGTTGTTTCGTACTTATTTTGCACATAAGTGTCAAGGTATATTGCAAAACATACCAGGGCTAAACGCAGTTCAATTGGTTCTATCAACAGCATCCGGCTTTAGAATAAGAAAGTATAGCTTTCCTGGATGCTGCATGTGGCCTGCCGCTATTTCAGCATATATATCGTTTCCAAAAAATATATCTGCCCGGCCCGGCCCGGCAATTGCCCCGCCCGTATCCTGGTTTAAAACAAATCGATTATAGTTTTTCCATATATGAATCTTGCCGGTTCCGTCTATTAATGGCTTTTTTGTCTCAATAAAGGCCAGAGCGGCCTTTGGAAATATTTTTCTGTCTAATGCTATGGATCTGCCAGGAGTCAATTTGACATCGAGACAGCCCAGGGGCCCGTCATCTTCTATTTTGAAAAATACATAACTGGGATTGTAATGCAAAATCGTGTCAAGCTCTTTTGGATTATCCCGCAAATAGGCTCGAATTTTCTGCATGGACATCTCTGATCTTGGTATTTTACCCTTTTCAATCAGATAGTTTCCTACGCTTTTATACGGCCGGCCGTTTGAGGTATGATAATGAACATTAATTGTTTTTCCGTTATTTAGATAGATTTTCCCGGAACCTTGAATCTGAAGAAAAAAGAGGTCAACCCGATCCTTTACCCAGGCAATGGGCTCTGCCGTGTCTTCAAGACAACCTTGAAGTTCAATTTCTCTGCGTTCATAGTAGGGCACAACCGTATTTTTAAAGCATCTTCCGATTATTTTTTTGCCCGAAAACTCTGGAGAAAACAGCGAAAGATTAATTACAGCCAGATCATCAGGCCATGCATAAAGCGGAAAACTGAATTCATCGCTTTGTTTCAGGCTGCCTTCTAATATTGGTTCGTAATACCCTGTAAAAAGGACATTTCCAGACCCATTACCCCCAATAGACCTGTAAATCCAAAAATTAGACCTTATAAATCTGTTCAAGTCATGTTTCGATGGTTTTGCCTGAATATAGGTTAGAAAATACTGCAAAGATTTAATCAGATGATCAGCGGTAAATCTGTCTTCGCCGAACATGAAAGTTCTGTCAGAAGGAACCTTTTGAAGATATGAAATGCTCTTACAGATGCTGTATTCTAAACCGTCATAGAACATATCATCTGCAAACACAGGATATTTTGATGGAGAAATTTTTGTGAGAGCAGCTTTTTTAATAACAGACGGCTCTTTTTTAAGAGCGGCACATCCTCCAGCAAACAAAACAAATATGACAATAAAATAGTTTATGTTGCGATAAAATCGGGTCATGATTTCTTTCTTGTAAAGGAGCCGCTTTTTCCGCCGGACTTTTCAAGAAGATATATATCGGAAATAACCATTTCCCTGTCATACGACTTGCACATATCGTAGATAGTCAGCGCTGCCACAGATGCTGCCGTCAAGGCCTCCATTTCAACCCCGGTTTGTCCAAAAAGACGAGCCGTTGTTTCGATCCTTATAGAATTTGTTTCTTTTTCCGGGAAAAAATCAACCGATATATGTGTGATATTAAGCGGATGGCACATCGGAATTAGCTCAGAGGTTTTTTTTGCAGCCATGATACCGGCGATCCGGGCTGTTTCAAGAACATTCCCCTTTTTTACCGTTTTATTATGAATCATTTCATAAGTTGCCGGATTCATGGAAACAACCCCCTGGGCAACGGCAGTTCGTAGGGTTGCCGTCTTATCTGTTACATCCACCATCCGTACTCTACCCTTCTCATCAATATGTGTAAATTCCTGCATATTATAGCTCCATAAATAGTTACACAAAAAACTCTGTTTTTGTAGTGACAGTAGTTTTAATGTCGTCAAGAGTTTCCTTTAGCGCCTCAATAACATTGTCCCGTATATCACCGGCAACAACCAGAAACATAACATCGTCGCCGACAGACAGGTCTTTGTTTTCAGCGATTTCAATCAGTATTTCTATAATGCCTTTTCTTTTTTTATTTTCTGTTATCACATTGCGCAGTTTTTCATGATCTACCACAATTCTAAGCCCTGATACTTGACGGCCATCACGCGATGTGCCGCGCACGACTCCGTTATGGCAAAGGATCATCCCTGCCTTGCTATAATCAGGGTGTTTTTTTACAGCATCGATAAGATTGTTTAGATTCATAGCCACCTCTTGTTTGACGCATTCGTAAAAAGTCTAATTTTGCTCTCTCTCTGACCAATTTTGGGATTCAGCCACAAAACCACTTTTTACGAATACGTCTTATTTAAAAGTATTTTGGATAATTTTTTCTGCTTTAGCCAGCTTGTCAGGAGTGTTAATATTAAAAAATGATAATAAATCAGGATCATTTTTTCGCAGCAGATTTTCCGGAAGTTTTTTTACGCGAACCTTTTTAAAAAACCGTCTGATTTGAAGCTCCTTCCGGGTTAATTGTGTTTCAACGTGTTTCAGGCATTGTTTTGAATAGACAGCGCAAAGAGGCTGAATCCCTTCCGATGTTTCAGGTAAAACAATGTCGACATCCGGCTCGATACTGTTTACGATAGTCTCGGCCATTTCAATTTTCAGAAAAGGGGTATCACATGCTATAAAAAAGGAATGAGGATTGGTCGAATAAAACAGGCCTGCATGTATTCCTGTCAAAGAGCTTCTGATCGGGAAAAGGTCTGTAGCTATATTCAAATCCCATTCCAGATATTGAAGCGGATTATTGGTAACCAGAATAATTTCTGCAAACAGTTTGTTAAAAACTTCATATATATGATCCAGTATGCGCTTTCCGCCAATAGAGATAAAAGCCTTATTTTGTCCTGAAAAGCGTGTATTTTGTCCGCCGGCCAGTATTACACCGCTGCAAGGATACTTCATATTAAGAGTCTCGCCATAAAGTTTGATGGCGTCGTAAAAAGTCATTTTGTACGTCACTCCGGTGAAAACCGGAGTCCAGATGGTTTGCAACTGCTTGAAAAGACTGGATTCCGGCGTTCGCCGGAATGACGGAAAAGAGAACTTTTCGACTTTTTACGAATTCATCATTATTGTTAGTGGTCAAATTCTATATAATTG
>JABMRH010000166.1 GCA_013202725.1 Desulfobacteraceae bacterium | reverse complement strand
CTTGTACTCGAACAAAATTGAACATTTTTCAAAGGTCTCAGGTTATAAAATTTTACTTCCCTGCTTTCTCAGAATTATCATCATGATAACTGCGGCAGGCGCCATTATTATTCCGATTGCCTGGGCAACAGATAAAACTCCGAAAACAGGTTCCCCCCTGAAATCGCCGCGGAATATCTCTATAAAGGAACGGGAGACGGCATAAAGCATAACATACAGCCAGAAAAGCTGGCCGCTAAATTTCTTGCGTCTGCGGAAAAACCAGAGAAAGACAAATATGGATAGATTGCTTATGGCATGATAGAGCTGTGTTGGATGAAGAGGGATTCCGATCGGCGCCAGCGTGTCAGGGTTTGTAAATGTTACAGCCCAGGGAAGATTACAGGCTTTGCCATAACAGCATCCAGCGGAAAAACAGCCCAGCCTGCCTAAAAATTGGCCTAAGACAAGTGAAAGGGCAGCGATATCCATTGTTCTCCACAGGGGCATTTTTTTTATCTTCAGGTAGCTAAGACCAACAATCAGCGCTGCGATAAAACCCCCGTAAAAAACAAGCCCTCCGTTCCATATTCTGAAGATTTCCAGAATATCTGAAAGAAATATCTCCGGATTGATAAAAATATAAAGCAGGCGTGAACCAAGAATTGCGGCAATCAAAACGTAAAATGAAAGATCCATTATCTTTTCAGGATCCTCCCCCAGTTTTTTGGCCTCACTTTTTGCAAGCAAAATTCCTGCGATAAAACCCATGGCAATAAAAAAGCCGTAAGTATAGATGGAAAAACTGCCTAATTTTAAAAGCACTGGATGCATTATTTATTCCGGCATTTTCTTAAAGAGAATATGAAATATGAAAATAGCTATTCCGATGGTGATTACGCTGTCGGCAACATTAAAAGCAGGCCAGTGCAGGTCTCCTATGTAGAAATCAAGAAAATCAACAACCTTGCCGAATCGTATTCTATCGATCAGGTTGCCTGCCGCGCCGCCAAATATCAGTGCAAAGCCTGCGGCAAGCAATGAATGTGTCTTTGGAGTATTTTTATACAATAAAAAGATCAGACATATAGCCAGCGATGAAACAATAATAAAAAATATATCCCGCACATCGGAGCTCTGGTTTGCCAAGAGCCCGAAAGCGCCGCCTGCGTTTTGAATATGAGTAAGGTTGAAAAATCCCGGCACAACCTCTATGGAGTGATAAAGCGGTATTTTGTTTAATATTATTGCCTTTGAGATCAGATCAAGAATTACAATTATACCGGCAATACCGGAAAGTTTTACATATTTGGTTTTATCTTCCATGTTTTTACGACGCCATCAATCCTTTAATATTTTCTTTGCACCGGTTGCAGATAGTCGGATGCTCCGGACTTGTCCCGACAGAAGTATCATGCATCCAGCACCGTTCACACTTATCACCGGCCGCAGGTTCAACCAGAATCAACAATCCTTCAATATCGTTGCCTTCATATGCGCCGGAAAGGGTTTCTTCTTTGACCAGAGAAACCTGTGAAACAATAAAAATTGATTTTAAGTCTTCTGTATATGGATGAAGATCATTATATAAGTCTTTATTTGCTGATATTGTAACCAAAGCATCAAGGGGATGTCCTATAAGTTTTGCGGTTCTGGCCTGCTCCAGGGCCTTTGCCACCTCGCCGCGAACTTTAAGCAGGAGTTCCCATTTTGGGGCCAGTTCTTCATCCTTTAGTTCCTCATTTACAACCGGCAGGGATGCCAGATGAATGCTTGTTTCTTTGTCTTTCCGCTCCGGCATATATTGCCATATTTCTTCCGCTGTAAATGAAAGAATAGGGGCCATAAGCTTTGCAATAGAATCAATTATAATATGGAGAACGGTCTGGGCGCTTCTTCTTTGCGCGGATTCTGGCGGAAATGTGTATAGCCTGTCCTTTAAAATATCAAGATAAAAAGCTGAAAGATCAAGGGTGCAATAATTATAAAGTCTGTGGTAGATAACATGAAATTCAAAATTTTCGTAGGCTTTCAGTGTTTTCTCGATTAATTCCTGAAGCGTGTGCAGAGCATATCTGTCTATCTCAGGCATCGATTCATAGGGAACAGCATCATTTTCAGGATCAAAATCGTATAAATTACTGAGCATAAATCTGCTTGTGTTTCTGATCTTCTTGTATGTATCGCTTAATTGTTTTAAAATATTTTCGGAAATGCGTATATCCTCTTTGTAGTCGGATGCGGAAACCCATAGACGGAGAATTTCCGCTCCGTACTGGCTGATAATTTTTTCCGGGGCTATAACATTTCCAATAGACTTGGACATTTTTTTCCCTTTTGCATCAACGACAAATCCATGGGTCAATACAGATTTATACGGCGCAGCCCCTCTTGTGCCGACAGCCGTCAACAGAGAGCTGTGAAACCATCCTCTATGCTGATCGCTTCCTTCGAGATAAAGATCCGCAGGCCATTTTAAATCAGGACGCTGTTCAAGAACCGCTGCATGACTGACCCCTGAATCAAACCATACATCCAGTATGTCGGTCTCTTTTATAAAAGTATCATTTCCGCATTTGCCGCACACAGCATCATGCGGCAGGAGATCTTTTGCATCTTTTTCAAACCATATATCTGCGCCATGCTCTTTAAACAGCGCGTACACATGATCGATTATTTCCTGGTTAATGTATATTTCCCCGCATTTATCACAGTATAATATCGCAATGGGAACTCCCCAGGCGCGCTGCCTTGAAACACACCAGTCCGGCCGGTTTTCGATCATACCGTAAATTCTGTCCCTCCCCCAGCGCGGTATCCAGTTTACCCTGTCGATTTCCTCAAGCGCCTTTTTCCTTAGGCCTGTCTTGTCCATGGGAATAAACCACTGGGGCGTGGCGCGGAAAATAACCGGCTTCTTGCATCGCCAGCAATGGGGATAAGAATGCTCTATTGTTTCATCTTTAATTAAAGCCCCTGTCTCCCTGAGCTTGGCAACAACCTCTCTGTCGGCTTTAAATACGAATTGGCCATTGAAAAATTCGACCTCGTCAGTAAAACAGCCTCTGTCATCTACCGGAGAATATACGTCCAATCCATATGAAAGACCTGCCTCATAATCTTCCTGCCCATGACCTGGAGCAGTATGCACGCAGCCTGTCCCGGCATCCAGCCTTACATGAGAGCCGAGAATAATCAAAGATTCACGGTTATACAAAGGATGCAAACATTGCTTGCCTTCGAGCATCCCCGCCTCAATTTCAGCAAGAATGGAAAACTCAGACAAACCAAAACTCTTCATGCAACCTTCGACAAGGTCTCTGGCTAAAATAAATACCTTCCCTCCCCCTGTATCAACGGCAGCGTAAACAAAATCAGGATGCAGAGCCACTGCCAGGTTTGCCGGAATGGTCCATGGGGTCGTTGTCCATATAACGACAAAAACCTTTTTATCGGCCAAAACAGGAATTTCCAGGCCAAGATTATCCTTTAATGCGAATTTGACGAAAATCGAGGGCGACGGCTCATCCTTATATTCTATTTCAGCTTCGGCAAGCGCTGTCTTGCAACTGCAGCACCAGTAAATAGGCTTTTTGCTCCTGAAAAGGCTGTCTTCAAGCGCAAACTTCCCGCATTCCCGCGCTATTATGGCTTCATATTCATAGTTCATTGTCAGATAAGGATTCCCCCATTCGCCCATTACTCCAAGACGTTTGAATTCCTCCCGCTGAATATCAACATATTTTTCAGCATATGACCGGCACAACTTACGAAACTCGCCATGGGAAATCTCCTTTTTCTTTAAGCCTAATTCCTTGTCAACATTATGCTCAACAGGAAGACCGTGGCAATCCCAGCCAGGCACATATACAGCGTTAAAACCGGACATCTGTTTTGATCGTATTATAATATCTTTTAAAATCTTATTCAAAGCCGTGCCCATATGAATATTGCCGTTGGCATATGGAGGACCGTCGTGTAAAATAAATGGTTTACGGCCTTTGGACTCAGTTCTGATCTTATCGTATAAACAGCTTTCTTCCCATGCCGCCAGCTGCTCGGGCTCACGTTTAACCAGACTTGCCTTCATGGGAAACTTTGTAAGCGGAAGATTGAGCATTTTTTTATAATCCATATTTACTCCAAAATCGGACTTTATTTTTGATGGTCTCGTAAAAAGTCAAAAAACATCATTTTTTGTCATTCCGGCGATAGCCGGAATCCAGTAATTT
>JABMRH010000165.1 GCA_013202725.1 Desulfobacteraceae bacterium | reverse complement strand
AGTGTCAGAACTGTTTGAAGCAACAAATATAAACGGCATGATCATTAAGAACCGGTTTGTCCGGTCTGCTACATGGGAGGGAATGGCAGAAGATGATGGCATGTGCACAGGTAAGCTGATAAATTTAATGTGTAAATTGGCCAAAGGAGAGGTAGGCCTCATTATTACAGGTCATGCTTATGTTCATAAAAAGGGGAAAGCAGGCCCATGGCAGTTGGGCATATATGAAGACAGGCTTATTCCCGGACTGCATGAAATGACAGATGCCGTGCATAAAAGGGAAGGCAAAATCGCAGCGCAGCTTGCGCATGCCGGCATGTATGCAAATACCGGCATTAAAGGGGATATACCTTTTGCTCCTTCACTTGTCAGTGGTTTTAGGAAATCTGCGATACAGGAGATGACGCTGCAGGACATACAGGACGTAATTGAAGCATTCGGCCTGGCGGCAAAACGGGCAAAAAAAGCTGGTTTTGACGGTGTTCAGATTCATGCGGCACACGGGTATCTTTTGAGTCAATTCCTTTCTCCTGCCTTTAATAAACGGCAGGATAAATATGGGGGAAGCATTGAAAATAGAGCCAATATCCTAATTGAGATTTTGAGCGGTATAAGAAAGCAGGTCGGGAATAATTATCCTGTGCTGATTAAAATGAACTCATGTGATTTTCTGGAAGGAGGGCTTGAACTCGATGATTCATTAATAGTCGGAGCTATCCTGAAAAAGGCCGGTATAGACGCTATTGAACTAAGCGGCGGGACTATTGCATCAGGAAAGAAAGGGCCTGTAAGAACAGGAATTGTATCAGGAAAAAATGAGGCCTATTTCAAAAACGCAGCTTCCGCCTTTAAAGAAAAGATTGATCTCCCGATTATGCTTGTTGGTGGAATCAGGTCTTTTTCTCTTGCACAGCAGTTAGTTAACAATAATATTGCGGATTATATATCCATGAGCAGGCCGTTTATCAGAGAGCCTGATTTGATAAAACGCTGGAAGGCCGGAGATCATAATCAAGCTGCCTGCCTTTCGGACAGCAAGTGCTTTATTCCAGCCATGAACGGAAAGGGAATATATTGTGTGGTGGAAAAAAGACTACGTGAAAAGGAGCTATAAAATCATTATAGGGCGAAATCTATGCCGCTTTCATACTTCATTTCCTTAGCCTTTATATCAAGATGCAGCGTCGCAACATGCTCAAGGGGAGGATAAATAATCCGCTCTGTTTTTCTTGTATCTATGGTTTTGATATATTTTTTACATTTGTCGCACAGATCAATCCTGTATTCCTTTTCTTCTTCACTGTATAAATAGTTGAGTATCTTGCTGTCCGTGTTGTCACAAAATGGGCAGTACAGCCTTCTGGATGACCATTTATGCCCGCAGAAACCGCATAGCAGAAAGCGTTCACCCCCTTCTCCTTCAAACATTGAAAGCATAGGAGGACTTCCGCAAATGGGGCAGTATCCCTTTGTCCACGGCTGATCCTTATCAAGATAGGTTGAAAGTTGCTGAGCACAGATTGATAAAGAGGGTTTTATGCTGTTGTAAACGATAAAGGCAAGGTCACCTTTTTTGATATCGTGTTTCTTTGCGGTCTTTTCAAAAACAGAGTCGTTCTCTTCGATAAGACCAAAAAACAGGGAATCAAGATCAAATTCTTCTGCGTCAATAGCTTTTAGTATTGCCCGGGCAGAAGAGGCCATATCTCCGCTTGATGCTTTTGTTATCCCGCAAATTTTTATTAAAAGCATCTTAGATGCTTTAGCATCAATTGCAAATTCAGATAGATTTACCAGAGGAAACTCTTCATCAGCCTTTATCGAAAGCATCTCGTCCGAAATTTGTATCGGGTCGATCTGTATCTTGTTTTTGGAATATTTCTGGGCAATAAAGATTTGTTTGTAACAGTCTAAAATAGCTCCGTAAGCAGGCCTAAGCTGCTTTAATGACTCTGCAGCCTTTGTTATCTGATCTTCGGTAAGTTGAATGTTGTCTGTCATGTGCTCTCCTGTTCAGTATTGTCAAGTAGAAACCTTTGCAAAACGCTCCCTTTTGCCCAATTTCGGCGTCAGGCTCAAATTTTAAGCCTCGAAATATTTAATGTATTCTTATGT
>JABMRH010000164.1 GCA_013202725.1 Desulfobacteraceae bacterium | reverse complement strand
GCCGGCTATCTCGGCTTTCGCGAGGAGGCAGCCTCTTTTCTTTCCACCGGTTTCAGCGGGGTATGTACGCAAAAGTGTTACAATAGTCAACTTAGCGCCTGTTGTTCACGTGAGGGAATCATTACATTTTTTGCGGACGTGGTTGTCAATGCTTTGATCTCGCAAGACAGGGAGATAGATCTTTTGCTTGAGGTTCTTAAAAAACCAAACAACGGATTCAAGTGCATCTATTTAGGGGAAAAAGGGTGCCTGTGGCGGCTTAAGCCGATTGTTTGCGAGATGTTTCTATGTGAACATGCAAAAAAAGAGGTCTTTAGCGAAAACCGGCAGCTCGAGCACAAATGGGAGGAATTAAAGCAACGCGAGAAACTTTATACATGGCCGGATCGCAGGGTTGTTTTTGACACACTTGAAAGTTATTTCATAAAGGAAGGATATTCTTCTCCCCTTATGTACCTTCATAACAGCCCAGGTCTTTTGCGTGTAAAGAGAAGAGCGCTTTCATGCGCTGCGTCTTGCAAAGGCGGCGATTGAACTATCCGGATCAGGCTTAAATGCCTTGAGAAGCGAAGCATCCATTACAGCTTCATAGCCGGTTAATTGGGCTACAACTATATTATTATTGTCAAGGAATGTAAAATCACAGGTCATTTTATGGTCTGTCATCCTCTTTACCTCAAGCACTGCCGTTACTTCATCACTCGGGAAAGCCTTTTGATACTGACGGTAAGAAGATGTATAGCTCGGAAGCGAAACAAGGCCTGTCTCCTTAAAGGAGTATAATATCGCCATTTGAAATGCTGAATCGAGGACAAGAGGATCCCCTATCCATCTGCTTCTTAATGGTTTGACCATCCACTTTGCCGGCAAAGGGGCGGCGGAAATCCGCGCTACCATCCTGTTTGACGAATACTCTGTAATTTCCTTTATTCCTTGAAGTTCAACGCCATGAAAAAGGATTTTATCATATATCTCCTCTATACTCATCGGGTAAGGTCTTGAATCGATCTTTTTTAGTCGGTCAAAATGTGGCGGCTGCGAAAAACTATCTGTCAAAACAGCTTTTGCCCTGTAGTGAACAATATCCATTCCATCCTTTATGCCGTCCCTGACTTCAACATCGACTTCAAAAAAATGGCCTTTCTTTACAGGTTTGCCTGCCATGAGCCTGATAATCTTTTTTTGCTGATCAAGCTTGATGCCGTTTAAAGCCTGCATATCATCAAGACCGTGGAAGAAAAGACCCGGATTCCCGTGAAGCGCTCCATGCCCCAGCCATTCAGCTATAAGCGCAAAAGGAATTACAGGTTTTTCTCCAAGGACATGTGATTTAAGGATAGGATATCCATCAACATCTATTTCGCGTTTTATTGTTAAAGAAAGTTTATCTTTTTTCTTTAAAGATGAGACCTGTTTCAAAGCAAAACTTTCCGTTTTTACAGCATCTTTGTTTTGTCGAGTAGGAATCTCTGCGCCAATAACAACTTCCACAGGAGAGTCTTTATCTCCCATCATTTCGTAAAGCATACTCATAGCGCCTGAATCAGTTGGAATCAGCTTTACATTATTTCGCGCAAATTCCCGTTTCAGGGCAGGCGACACCATGCCGCCATCCCACGGCCCCCAGTTGATGGAGATGACTTTGCATTCGGGCCGGTTTATAGACTCCTGTTGCGCTGTCTTGTTTAAAACTTCGTTAGCCATGGCATAATCGGCCTGGCCTTTATTCCCAATGCGGGCGGTTATTGATGAAAAAAGCACAATATATTTAAGATTATCCTGTTTAGTGGCTTCAAGAACCGCTTTGAGCCCATTAACCTTTGTGTCAAAAACCCTTTCAAACTGCTCAATAGTTTTGTCTGTTATAAGGCGGTCTTCCAGAATTCCGGCTCCATGTATAATCCCTTTTATTGGGCCGTGAGTAAAGCGGACATCATCAAGAACGGAATTGACGGCCTGAAAATCGCGGACATCCACCGAATAATAGATCGCCGTAACACCGGTTTCTTTAAGTTTTTGCATGCTTTTTAAAATTTCGCGATTTGCCAGATGCTTTTTAAATGATTTTTCCAATAAGGCCGGCGAGGCGTCTTTTTTGCTTAATCCATTTTCAACAATCGATTTTTTTATTGCTGCTTCATCATTAGCAGAAGCAAGCCATTCAGGTTCCGGCGATGGATGCGGGGAGCGACCAAGAAGAACAAGGGTAGGTTTTGCATGTTTTGCAAGGGCGTATGCCGCTGCTGCTGTTATGCCTCTTGCGCCCCCTGTTATGACAACCACGTCATCCTGGTTAAGATCTATATCTATAGCGCCTTGAGGATAAGGAGAAGACACAAGCTCCAATATAAGCCGCATGTCAGGGTTCAGGCCAGCTTCAACAGTTTCTGATGGATCGGGGTTTAAAAGCTCAGCAGCAATATTTTTTGCAATAGCCTTTTTGTCTTTCCAGGTCGGTTCTATATCTATGGCATGGCATCTAACGCGGTCCCATTCAGTTGAGGCGGTTTTTGCAAGACCTGCGAGTCCTCCCATAACAGGATTGGCCATTCCCTTGCCCTTAAAGCCGAATGCTCCGTCAAGGCTGGTTATTGTCGCAAACACAGCCCCGCCATCTGCGGCTGAATCTATGAGTTGCCGGGAAATCAGACTTGTAATCGCAAAAGCATCCTTTAAGAAGGCCTCGTCCTGTGAGCCTGTGGCCCCTATTACAAGACCTCCTGCCGGAGGCAGATCCTTTTTTCCCTTTAATACTTTGAGTGAAACAACCTCGGCGTCTATATTAAATGATGCCAGTTCATCGGCGATTGCTTGTGAAAGGCCGGTTTTATCTTCTGTGATATAGACTTTTCTTCCAGCCGGGATAGATAGTCTTTTGTCATAAACAAGCGGCCTTTCAACCATTGACACTATTTTTCGATCAATTATATCCATTGGTTTATCTACAGGCTTTGCTGTGTTTTTATCTTCATTTGAACTCTTTTCAATCACCTGCAGCTTGTTTTTATCACTTTTTGAAGTCCCGCACAGGTGCTCTGCAATCTGGCCAAGCGTTTTCAGTTTGCCCATGATTTCAGGAGAAACAGAAGGCAGGTCAGGCATTTTTTCTTCGATTGTGGAAAGTATTTCCACTCTTTTTATGGAATCAATGCCAAGGTCTGCTTCAATATCCATGTCAAGGTTGAGCATTTCAACAGGATATCCTGTGAGGCTGCTGACTACTTCGAGCATGTTATTTCGGATTGATGATTGAAGATTGAAGATTGATGATTGCTGACCTCCGACCTCAGACTCATCTTGTTGATTGTTGATTTCGGATTCTGACTCCCGGTTCCCAGCTTTCTGCTTTGAGCTTTGAGCTTCCGCTTGGCTTTGAGCTTTCAGCTTTGAGCTTTCAGCT
>JABMRH010000018.1 GCA_013202725.1 Desulfobacteraceae bacterium | reverse complement strand
GGATTTCTCGTTTCACTCGAAATGACAGGTCAGAGGGACTTTTTACGAATGTATCAAACTTATGAAAGAGATAATATTTATTTTGGGAGGATGCAGGAGCGGCAAAAGCAGGCATGCTCTTGAATTGTCGAATAGCATTTGCGGAGAAAACAGGATTTTTATTGCCACCTGCGTGCCGCTTGATGAAGAGATGAAGCAAAGAGTAGAGCGCCACCAAAAGGAAAGAGGCCAAAGCTGGACAACCATTGAGGCCCCGATCGGTCTGCCGGAAGTGATAATTGAAAACCGCTTGAAAGCCGATGTAATCGTTGTGGACTGCCTGACCTTCTGGATAAGCAACATTATTTTGGAAACAGATGATCAGGAAACAATTTCCAGGCATATACGCCACCTGATACAGTCGATTGAAACATCCCAATGCACGGTTATCTTGGTTGCAAACGAAGTCGGGACAGGTATTGTTCCGGATAACGCTCTTGCAAGAAGGTTCAGGGATGTGGCCGGACATGTCAACCAGAATGTGGCGGCATGTTCTGATAAGGTTATATGGATGGCAGCCGGCATACCTGTAAAGATAAAATAAATCATGAAAAGCTTTATTGCAGCGATACAGTTTATAACGATCCTGCCTGTGGGAAAGCCGGGAGCATTTGAGCCCAAAGGGATGATACAGTTCTTCCCGGTTGTGGGCATTATCATAGGCTTGCTGGTTTCGGCCTTTGATATTGCTGTCTTGCAATTGTGGCCAAAGCCTGTTGCTTCACTGCTCGATGTGATATTTCTTGCAATCATTACCGGCGCATTCCATCTGGATGGTCTGGCAGATGCAGCAGACGGTCTTCTGGGGCACAGGACCAGAGAAGATGCTCTTGCCGTCATGAAGGACAGCAGAATCGGCGTTATGGGGCTTGTAGCCGTTATTTGTATGTTGGCGATTAAATGGGGAGGCATCGCAAGTTTAGATGTTCACCGGAGCCTGTTGCTTGTTATTATTCCTGCCTACGCAAGGGGCGGTCTTTTGTTCGGCATAAGGTTTCTTAAGTACGGCAGGCCGGACGGCGGAACAGGCCATGATTTTTTTAGCGATACATTAAAAACCAGCGCCTTTTGGGGATTACTGATACCCGTGGCCCTTTCCTTTTTAATAGGATGGAGAGGAGTCCTGTTAAACCTGATTTTTATCATTATAACAGCGGTTATCCTGCTTTACTACAAAAAGCGGATTGGATGTATTACAGGCGATATGTTAGGAGCTATGACCGAGGTTTTAGAATCAACGCTTTTTTTAATGATTATAGCAGGAAGCGCCCTGTGCTAAACTATCACGCCGAAATTTCTATTCTTCCAAAATCATACAAGAGAGCTTATCCGTTCAGGCTGGGAACCACGTCATTTATATATCCGGATCATATTATTCCCAATGTAAAAATGCTGGCCCCTTATTTTGATGAGATCGAACTTCTATTGTTTGAAAGTAATTTTGATAGCTTGCCGACAATACAGCAGATCAGGGAACTGGCATTATTGGCAGAACAATTTGACCTGACATATAATATTCATCTGCCAATCGACATATCTATAAGCGATAGCAATGCTTCTGTTAGGAGAAGCGCTGTAGATACATTAAAAAGGATAATCGGCCTTACATCTTATTTGTCTCCCTCTACCTATACTCTCCACATTTCATATGATGAGGATTCGAGAGACAAGGAAAGTGTGAATAGATGGCAGGAGCTTGTCTATAAAAGTGTTGATGAACTGCTTAGGACAGGAATACAAAACCAGACGATTTCAGTTGAAACACTATCGTATCCTTTTGATTGGCTTGAAGAAATAATAAAGACCTTTAGGCTTTCAGTCTGCATTGATATCGGCCACCTTTTGGTAAATGGATTTGATGTTAAAAAAGTGTTTGATAAACATTCAGGCAATACTTCAATAATACACTTACATGGCGTTGAAAATAAAAAAGATCACGTTTCATTAAACATGCTGCCGTTAGAGCAAATGGATCAAATTATTGGGATATTAAAAAGATATTATGGAGTTGTGTCTCTGGAGGTTTTTTCTTTTGAAAATTTAACTACATCTTTAACATTTCTGGAAAAATATTGGAAAAATTCAGATATCTAAATCATGACAACAGGCTGCTGAATGCCGCTGTCATTCTTTATGGGAAAAGAGAACAGTCCCCCAAAAGTCCCTTGTGATTTTTACGATTTCATGTTAGGAACGTGGACGAAATAACTTCCACAAGTAGGCGCATAGATTTGGGTCAGATTTGTTCGATCTCAGATCGCAAAAGTTGATGGAATAGCGGGCTATTTTGATATTTTTGTGATTTGAGATCGGGCAAAGGTGGCCTGAAGCTGTGATGCATAGTTGGGGAAGTTATTTCGTCCACGTTCCTTAGCCTGCCAGGATAAAAAAGGAGTTTATCTATGCCGAGAACATTCAAACAAGATGTTATTCATCGCTGGAAAGAGAATCCTGTAATCACCTCTGAGGATCTCCCCTTTAAGTGTCACGACATGTATAACGCAGGTTGTATTAAGATTGACGGTGAATATATACTGCTGATTACTATTGAGAAGCTTGACGGCAGGCCTGCCATTTATATAGCCAGAAGCGAGGACGGATTATATTTTAAAATAGAAAGAGAACCGTTTATTGCCTCCTCAAAGGATGAAGATTTTAATGAATACGAAGAAATGGGAGTATTAGACGCCAGAATCACGCCTCTTAATAATGAGTATTATATTGTATATCTGGCCATGGGAAGGCATGGGATCGTTTTAGGCCTGGGCAAGACAAAAGATTTTAAAGAGTTTGAAAGAATGGAGATTATTTCTCAGCCGGATACCAAAGCCGGCGCTCTTTTTCCCAGAAAGATAAACAATAGATTCGCGATGCTGGAAAGACCGAGCTCCGGAGGAAGTATATGGATTGCTTATTCAAATGACCTTTTGACCTGGGGTGAAAGAGAGGTCGTCCTTACGCCGAGGGCCGGCTTTTGGGATCAGGGGCTAATAGGATGCGCGGTTCCGCCCATGGAGACAGAATCAGGATGGCTGCTCTTATACTATGGAGTGAAACAAACCTCTTCCGGGACAATTACCAAAATAGGGGCAGCCATTCTTGATAAAGAGGATCCTGCCAAAATGATAAACCGGTCCAATATACCGATACTCTCACCAAGGAAATTATATGAACGGATCGGGGATCTTAATAATGTAGTCTTTTCCACCGGTGCGATTCTGGAAGATAATGGTGAAATTAAGCTTTATTATGGAGCAGCGGATAACTGCATATGTCTGGGAACCACAACACTTTCCGAGATCACCGATTTTTGCAAGAATAATCGGGAGGAATTTTAAATAATGGTTAGAAAAATAGGAAGAGATTTTTTACGTCGTTATAAAGAAAATCCCATACTGACTGCTGAGGATATTCCCTTCAGGTGTAATACGGTGTTTAACGGGTCTCCTGTTAAATTTGAAGGAGAATACCTGATTTTGTTTAGAGTAGAGGGACTACAGGGATATTCATTTTTTGCGCTGGCCAGAAGCAGAAAAGGGTTCTACTATGAGGTCGATGAAAAACCGGTCATGTTGCCCGAGAAGAAGGGTAAATTTGCAAAGTATGAAGAAAGAGGAATAGAGGACCCGCGAATTACGTTTATGGACGGGATTTATTATATTTTGTTTACAGCTGTCTCACGTTTTGGGCCGATGATTGAAATCGCCAAAACAGAAGATTTTAAAAAATATGAGCGGATTGCCCTTATTTCTTCGCCGGGCAATAAAGACGGGGTATTATTCCCCGAAAAGATTAAAGGGAAATATGCCAGGCTGGACAGACCTATCGGTAATAATGTCGGTTCTATCTGGATATCTTATTCAGATGACCTTATCCACTGGGGGCATTCCAGGGCCGTCATTTCCCCAAGGCCGGGTTACTGGGATTCTTATCGAATCGGTGCATCCGT
>JABMRH010000017.1 GCA_013202725.1 Desulfobacteraceae bacterium | reverse complement strand
CCTGTATTCATACAAAAGGCTCTTTAAGCGGGCAAAATCTGAAAAATCGAATTTGCATAAAAGCTCCTGAATAATTTCAAACATCCCGCCCTGATTTCTGACAAGGCATTTCCCGCTAAATGAAATAAACGGCAAACAAAGGCTCTTTTCTTCAAAGCTGGTGCAGGAATGAGAAGAGAACCCAATGCCGCCCGTATATGCATCAATGAGCTGCGCCATTTCCGTATAATCATGCACTGCCGTTCCTATTCTGGGAAGAGCAAAGCAGAAAAAAGGTATAAGTGGAATCAACTGTTTTCTGAAAGATCCGGCTCCTGCAGCCGACTCAAAGTAAAAGATGCCGGAGGTTGGTTGATTATAGCAGGCAGCCGCTGCTCCGTATCTGGTTGTCTCCTTTATGCTTTTGACAGATGGAGGAATATCTTCAAGCTCCAGAGTGGGAAGGCAGGAAACATCCTCTATGCTTTCCTGGAGTTGCCTTAAAGCTTTAGCATCCTCCTGTATTTTTTTTATATCGGATCCGCTCAATGAGGCCCTGACACTGTCAAGTTCCGCCGCAACCCTGTCGTTTTCTTTACGCTCCATCAATTGATCAGGAGCCAGCGTAAAAAGCACCCTGTGGGGATTATCCAGAAAATAGCTTTTTATTCTGTTTTCAAAAAATGAGCCGCTGGAAAGTTCTTTTTTAATCCTGTCAAGATCTGCGTCAAACCGTAAAATTCTTTCGGGATCGCCGCCATGAAACCAGCATTCTGAAATGGTTAAAAGCAGTTTTATGCCATATGGATAGGGTGTATTTGTTACTTCCTTGCGATGAAATTCTATCTGATGAATGGCCGACTCGATTAATTTTTTGTCAATACCTTTATCCACAAGGCCTTTCAAGGTATCAAAACTAATGGTTTCAATTTTTTCTGCGGCAGACTCCTCCACATCTTTAAGCCCGCATACGAACATGGTGTCCCTGTTATCGGCATGAAAGCCTGTTCCGTCGGAGAGATCAGTTCCAAGCTCCGAATCTATCAATGCTTTGCGCAAAGGAGAGGCTGAATTCCCGAGAAGAATCTGCTCAAGCAGTATAAGAGCCAGAATTTCAAAAAAATCCTTGATATCCGCGGTCAGCCACGCCACGCAAACCTGGTATTTTTTTGATGGATCTTCGCTGTCCCCAAGCGGATATTTATTTATTATCTTTCTGGGCTTGTTCCAGCGGGGTTGAGAAAGAACATCTGTTTTTGGATCGATCCGCTCAAATTTTTTTAAGATTTTGCCCTGTATGAAATTAAGATGTTCCTTTAACGGCATATCCCCGTATGTATAAAAAAAAGAGTTGCTTGGGTGATAATGCCGCCTGTGAAAAGCCTTTAATTGATCATATGTCAAACTTGGAATTACAACAGGGTCTCCGCCTGAGTTGTGGCTGTATGTTGTGTCAGGGTAGAGGGCTTTTAAAAGAAATCGTACCAACACCTGATTTGGCGATGACATGGCGCCCTTCATCTCGTTGTATACAACACCTTTATAAACAAGCTTCATGGAACCGTCATCTTTTAAATCATCTTCGATTTCCAGGCGATGGCCCTCCTGTTTGAAGCTGAGCTTATCTATTTTGGGGAAAAATGCCGCATCAAGATAAACATCCATAAGGTTGTAAAAGTCTTTCCTGTTCTGGGTGGAAAAAGGATACATGGTCCAGTCCGATGAGGTAAAGGCATTCATGAATGTGCTCAAACTTCTCTTTAACATGGAAAAAAACGGATCGCGTACAGGGAATCTATTTGAACCACATAAAACAGTATGTTCCAGAATATGCGCGACACCGGTTGAATCAACCGGAACAGTCTTAAAAGCTACGCCGAATGTGTTTTCTTCGTCATTTTTACTTATATGGATATGCCTGGTGCCTGTAAGGGTATGCTCAAGCTCATAAAAAACTGAATTTATTTCCTCAAGCTTCGCAACCTTCTTAATAAAATAACCGGATATATTGTCGCCCTGTTTTAGCCCGGGGTTGTTTTGATCCAAAATT
>JABMRH010000163.1 GCA_013202725.1 Desulfobacteraceae bacterium | reverse complement strand
CCGGTATCAGTGCAGCTTGCCTTGATATCCATCTTTGAAAGCTCATTAACCACAGCGGCCAGGCGATCACTCTCCTTTGCCTTCAAATGAGCAACATTCTTTATAAGAGTTGTTCCTTTGGCAAAAGCCGCAACAACAGCCAGGGTCGGAACTATATCAGGCATGTCGGCCATATCAACCTCAACGGCAGAAAGCAACCCGCCGGAAACGGCAATTCCGTCCTTTTCATGAAATATCCTGCACCCCATTGCTTCAAGTATTTCTGTAAAACGGACATCGCCCTGCCGTGATGTTTTTGTAATACCTTTAACCTTGATCCTTGAGCCGGTTATGGCGGCAGCGGCCCAGAAATATCCTGCCTGTGAGCAATCCGGCTCCACCATATACGAACCTGCCCTGTATGCCTGCCGGCCGCAGATCGTAAACCTCTTGTATTCATCGCGCACAACATCAATTCCGAGCCTTGTCATTATATCAACGGTCATATCCACATATGGTTTGGAAACAAGTCCATCTGTAACCGTTATTTCAAGGCCATCCTGTGTATACGGCGCTATTAAAAGAAGGGACGAAAGATACTGGCTGCTTATTTTGCATTTCAGAGATAAAGCGCCGCCCTTTACTCTTCCACCTCTTATCTCAACCGGAGGGCATCCATTCTTGTTAATGCTACGGGCAAAAACTCCGATCTGGTTCAAACCGTCTATAAGATCCTGAATAGGTCTTTCAAACATGCGCTCTGTACCTGTAAGCGTATACATGCCGGCTCCAAGCGCAGCTACTCCGGTTAAAAAACGCATGGATGTTCCGGAATTTCCAAGATAGACGGGATCGCTGCACGGCTTTAACACCCCATTTGTCCCATGCGCCACTATTCTGTTCTCACGTTCCTCTATCTTGACGCCAAATTGCCTGAGAGCGTTCAGGGTAAATAGAGTATCTTCACTTTTCAGGCAGTTCTGTATGGTGCAGATTCCATCAGACAGAGCCGCTGCGATCAGAATCCTATGCGTATAGCTCTTTGATCCAGGGACTGCGACTTCAACACTCTTTTTTATCTTTTGCGATTTTATCTCGATCATTTTCCGAGAACATCCAGCACAGTACTTCTCATTATATCAACAGGCGCTTTCTTTCCGGTCCACATTTCAAACTGAGCAGCTCCCTGATATACAAACATCGAAGCACCGTCTACGGTAATGCAGCCAAGATCCTCGGCCTCTTTTAACAGGCGGGTTTTTATTGGATTATAAACAATGTCCATGACTACCATCTCTTTGTTTAAGTCTTCTCTTTGTACCGGCATTGCTTTTGTATCCGGTGTCATTCCAACAGGAGTCGCATTAATCAGGATCTGGCAATCAATATTCCCAAGCTCTGAAGGATGGTAATAATTAACCCCAAGGTCATTTGCCAGATTTTCTCCTTCATCTTTTAAAACGCCTAATATCGTCAATCTTCCACCTTCTGATACTATTCCAAAGCCTATTGCACGCGCAGCCCCACCAGAACCGAGAATAACCACATCCTTATCTTTAATGCCTGTCTTTTCCAATAATGCATTTGTAGCGCCAAGACAATCTGTATTATAGCCGAAAAGTTTGCCATCTCTGTTAACAATGGTGTTAACCGCGCCGATCTTTGCGGCTTTCTCATCTATATTATCAAGAAATTTCATCACTTCTACCTTATGAGGTATGGTAACGCTGGCACCCTTTATGCCAAGTGCCTTTATTCCACTAATTGCAAAAGCCAGATCTCTGCCTTTTACATTAAATGCAAGATATACTCCGTTGCAGCCTATGTGAACAAAAGCGCTATTATGCATGACAGGGCTTAAGCTATGAGATACGGGGTCTCCAAGCACTGCATATAAAGATGTACTTGAATCAATCATTATTATTCCCTTCCTAACAGCCTTCAGGGTTCTGGGTTCACAGTTCACGGTTCGGACATCTGACCTCTTTGGATTGATGATTGTTGATTGTTGATTGTTAGAATCACTTCTGCCCGCCACCAGCCCGCAATGCCACTATTTCGCATGACTTAGTTTTGCCGCTTTGTTCCTGTGGGCACAATGAGCAAAATGGATAAGACATATTTAATGCATGGCAGGCTGGTCGCTCTATCTTTTCAATCGACAATCATCAATCGACAATCAACAATCCTTGCTCTACCCCTTTGCCCTTGGATAT
>JABMRH010000162.1 GCA_013202725.1 Desulfobacteraceae bacterium | reverse complement strand
ACCATTTCCCGAAGCTACCCCGGTGAAATTCTCTTCGCTCCTCATTGACATGTATTTCACAGGGCAGGCGGTGTAAACAGGGCAGGCGCAGATTGCAAGGATTAAAAGATCTCACGCAAAGGCACCTCATTACGATCTCCCGGGCCTGGGGGGGGGTAAACAAAGCGCGAAGATAACAAAGAATAGAGTAAGCACCATGATTGCATATGGGGTTTTTAAGAGAAACTTGTCTCACCTATTCCAAAGACTTTCGCTAACTTTTGTCTGGTTGTCTTGCGATAAACAGCGCCTTCCCGTTCCCATTTTGCCACGGTTGCCTGTTTTACCCCGATTCGATTGGCAAGTTCTTTCTGGGTCCATCCCTTTTCAAGGCGCTCCCGTTTGACAGGATTCATAAAGATATAGTCTTCCGCTTCGTTCTGATCATATAGCGGTTCAGACTTAGCCTCACGAATGTAACGCAGATCGGATTCATCTTCTATACGATCAAGGATGCTCTGGAATGACTTGAAGGGTAGTACCACAAATTTTACTTTTCCATTTTCCTTAATTGTCTGGTATTCCATATTTACCTCTTGTAAATGTCGCCCCGTAGGCGGATTTTTACTACTTCTATTATTAACCGGTCATCCTGGCGCGTATAGATGACACGATACTGCCCTACTCTGAGACGAAACCCCTCTCGTCCCTTTAAGACATCGATATTAAGAGAGGGGTTGTCCGGATTTGCCGCAAGCTCGTGCAAATTATTCACGATGGCCGATTTTATTTTCAGCGGCAGGCGTGCCAGATAGTTTCTGGCCTGCCGCCTGTATTTCAATTCATACATAATTTAAATATAGCTTTAAAGGATATATTGTCAAGAGGAAAAAAATAAGTATGGTGGTCTCACCATCGAAGAAATCAAAACTGATTCCTAGTAATCTGCGGATCCATTTCCGCCTAAGGCTGATTTGGGTAAGAAGCAAGGTGGAGAGTGAAAATATCAAATGCAAGATCATCCGCCAGCAGCAAGGCGAGGCGGCCTGGGGCACAAGCGGGCATGTTGCACGGATTTAGGAACTCTGGCCACGAATGTCATGAATGGGACACGAATTAATTGACACCAATATCATAGGCAAGGTATTATAAGAGAAATTTTTCAGGAGGAATTGTGATGATTTTAATGGATCGCATTGAGCTTAATCCAAGAGTTTGCAATGGAAGGCCTGTGATCAAAGGGACACGGATTCCTGTCTCTGTTATTTTGGAACAGATAGCAGAAGGTGAATCCTGGGATACTTTGCTTGCCGGCTATCCGGAATTGAAGAAGGAAGATATCCAGGCAGCCCTGCTTTATGCCAGGGCATCTCTTGATCACACAGAGATCAGAGCAGCCTATGCCTGAGTGCCTTAAGCTTTATCTGGATCAATTAAATAGGAAAGGGGGTTTAAATGGGAACAACACTGCCAAGAGAGAATTTGCCGGAGGAGATATACAAAAAGTTTAAAGCGCTTAATAAAGAGCAGGTTTCACAGGTGCTGGATTTTATCGAATTTCTAAAATTGAAGGGGAAAAAAGGTCTAAGAAGAAATCCATTGATAGAATTCATTACAGCGGACGCAGACCCTGAGATGACTCTGGATGCTGTTCGTCAACAACTTAGCGGAATAAAAGGGAATCTGGCAGATACTATTATCAAAGGCAGAGAGGAAAGAGTTTGAATAAATATTTTTTTGATACCAGCGCTATTGTTAAACGATATCACCGGGAAGATGGCAGTAATTTTATAGATAGATTGTTTGCAGAAGCAGACGCTGAATTCGTGATCTCAGATATCAGCATCATAGAATTTTATTCTGCACTATCTTTGAAAGTAAGGGTCGGTGAAATTGACGAAGAGAATTTTATGTCTTTGAGAAAGTTATTCTCTCAGGACATTAAGAGCGGCCTTTACGAAGTTGCTGAATTTGCAAATGCCGAGAAATTGGAATCGACCAAGCTTTTGTTAAAGTATGCTAAAAAACATAGCCTGAAAACACTGGATGCTATACAGCTCTCAGTAGTAAAATCAGTAAATGAGCCTGAAGTTAAGGCTGTTGTTTGCGCTGATGAGAAATTCTGTAAAATTATAGCCCTTGAAGGCTTTTCCGTAATCAATCCAACAATGCCTGCCCCGCAATTATAATGCATGGCAGGCGGGGCATGCGCAGATTAATTAGCCACAGACTCTCACGGACAAACTTTAAAATAGAGAAAATTTCTAACCATAAGAAATGTGGAATTTGATGTGAGGAATGTTCTTGTTACAGGCGCTAATGGCTTTATCGGAAGAGCACTGTGTGAAAGACTGATGGCTGACGGATACCAGGCGCGGGGAGCTGCCAGGGACGCGGCTCAAATGATGGCTCTGCCTTCAGGTGTTGAAGGGGCGATGGTCGGCAATATCGGCCCGGAAACTGACTGGTCTGAAGCCCTGGACGGTATTGATGGCATTGT
>JABMRH010000161.1 GCA_013202725.1 Desulfobacteraceae bacterium | reverse complement strand
CCTGAAGGAGCGATTTACAAATGGGATTCAAAATCAACTTATATCAAGGAGCCACCTTTTTTTAAGAAAATAACGCGTGAGGTTTCAAAGCTTTATGATATCAAGGGAGCAAGGATTCTGGCTCTTCTCGGAGACAGTGTTACAACCGACCATATTTCACCTGCGGGCGCAATTCCTGCCGATGGTCCGGCCGGCAGATATCTTATTAAGCATGGGGTAACCCCATTGGATTTTAATTCGTTTGGATCCCGGCGCGGAAACCATGAAGTTATGCTGCGGGGCGCGTTCGGCAATATCCGTCTTCAAAACAGGCTTGTGCCCGGCATCGAGGGTGGATGGACTATCTGTTTGCCGGAAGGGAAAAAAATGTCTATTTATGAAGCTGCCATGCAGTATCAAAAGAAAAGGACGCCCCTGCTGATTATGGCCGGCAGCGACTACGGCGCCGGAAGTTCTCGGGACTGGGCAGCCAAAGGAACCGCTTTGCTTGGAGTTAAAGCGGTAATCGCTGAAAGTTTCGAGCGGATACACAGGAGCAACCTTGTGTGCATGGGGGTTTTGCCTCTTCAGTTCAAATTAGGTGAAAACCCCGAATCGCTTGGGCTGGATGGAACCGAACTTTATAATATAACAGGCATTCCAAATAAACTAAGACCAGGAAAAAAACTTTTGGTTTGCGCTAATCGGAAACACGGTGAAAAGATCGAATTTATGGTTATTATCAGGATCGACTCTCCAGTAGAATTGAGCTATTACAGACATGGCGGGATACTGGCTTATGTTCTGCGCCATCTTTGATGTCGTCGTAAAAAGTTAAGAAACCCTTTTTTACGAAACTTGACGGCGTCGTAAAAAGTCGAAATATGCACAATTTTGTCATTCCCGTGAAAACGGGAATCCAGTCTTTTCAAGTGCTTAGCCATTTATGGATTCCCGCCTACGCGGGAATGACAGATTTGTTACGAATTCATCAACACTTATTTATTATGAATATTCTGCTTATTGAAATTAATCCTTTTGCGTCAACAACCACTCCTATTTCATTAGGATACATTGCAGCCTATCTTAAGTTGAATGGATTTGGTGTTAAGATATTGACTGTTGGAGAGGATATGTCTTTATCCTGCGCCGGTTTTCATGAGCTTATCAACAGCTTTAAACCTGCCATGGTTGGGTTGACGGCCTATCAGAGAACCATGCTCTATGTGAAAGGTTTTGCCAGATTAATAAAATCGATTGATAATAATATTAAAATAATCATTGGTGGTCCACAGGCCACCTTCATGCCTTCTTCGGCCTTTGCGAAACTTACCGATATTGATTATATCTGTCGATCTTCGGGCGAGGTGACGGTACTGAGTGTTGCGCAGGCTGTCAAAAACAGAGCGCCTTTTTCAGATCTTTTGGGCGTAAGCTACAAAAGTACTAATGGAGATGTTTTTGACACACAGGAACTGGAAGGCTTTTCCGACTTAGATCAATATCCCTCTGCATATCTGAATGACGTTTTTGACTACTCTCGCATGAGGGAAGCCATCATGTTGACATCTCGCGGATGTCCTCACCACTGCATCTATTGTTATACCCCTGAAGCATTCAAGCACAGAATAACCTTTCATTCAATAGATCGAGTCATGGATGAAATTAGATGGATAAGAAAAAAAGGAGTGCGCAGACTCTGGTTTGCGGATCCAAATATATCCTTTAAGCCGGAGCGGCTGATAGAACTTCTTGACAGGATTTTATCAGAGAACCTTGAACTTGAAATGTGGATGCAGACCCGTGCAGATCTTGTAACAAAAGAATTAATGAAGAAGATGAAACAGGCAGGTGTTAAAACCATCGCCTTTGGACTGGAGTCGGCCTCGGAACAAGTTCTGACGAGACTGGGCAAACATTTAGCCATTGAAAAGGTAGTCCAGGCAATCAAAATGGCACAACAGCAGGAAATTGAGGTGGAGCTTTTTACCATCTTCGGACTTCCTTTTGAAACCTTTGACGATGCGGTGAAGACACTGGAGTTTGTGAAAAAAAACAATGTTAAAATTATGGGAAATACAAATTCACAGCAGATGCAGATCTATTTCGGAACACACCTGGCCGGGCATTACAAAGACTACAATATACGCCCGTTAAACACCGACCGTCCTGCATATATATCCATCGGATCTCAGTACGAAACTGAATACATAAAGACCAGCGAGCTTCATGAGATTAAAAATATGTGGCGAGCTCATTCTCTTGACGGGGGAAAACGGATCGTGTCGTGATAGAAATTTAGGGCGCAAAACTTGAGTAACAAAAAAATGATTAAGACTGCTATACATAAAATATACGTGATATTAGGCAAAGAGGACAAGGGAGATCTTGAGCAGCTTTCCAGGACGTTGTCGGGCCTGTTTTCATACATGAACATGACATCTAATCTTTACCTTGTGGCCGGGAATCTGCCTGAAAGCATGCCCCAGGTGGAACGTATTCGGAAGGATGTCATCAAGTTTCTCAGGGAGAACCTGTTTGCCCGGCTTTATCTCCATTTTGTTCATGCAATCCCCCAGACAACCGTCAAGGGAATCGATTATTATTTTCAGTATTATTACCAGTATTTGAAACGAGAAACCAGAGAGTTTGATCAGGAGGGCTATGTATATCAGGAAGTGCCAAGGTTTATGTTACTTCCGGTTATTGTTCCCGACAACCGGCTTGAACCCGCTTTACTTATAACCTTGCTGGATACGCTTAAAGGCGCTTTTATGTTACCCTGTCTTTACCTCGACAGGAGTGTCTTTTTTCTGGCGCAGGATAAAGATCTTCTGGCCAGAGCGGAAAAGGTTTACTATGGAGATGATGACTCAAGAGATCCGGCTGAAATCGCTTGCAATATGTTTAACGGAGATCTCCTTGATGATTCATTGGCCATGTTAACATCCGAAGACCGGTTTATACCCGGCCCGTGTCAGGCTTCGCTCATCATCTCGGCGCAAGACGGTAAGGTTTATACCTGTATGGACGCATTTCGCAAAAACGAGAGTCTAACAGATATTTATAAAAGCAACAGCGTGGATGCGCTCATGACACTCTATTATGAACACGGCAGGTCAAAAAGAGACTGCCTTGGATGCAGGGCGCGAATTCCTGAGTCTTTTGCGGATTTGCCCATATCGCAAGGCAGGAAACAACGGATCGGAGCGCTACTTTGTCATTTTGGGACATTATGCCATGACGCGGGAAACGATATTCAGGCCGTGGAAAAATATGAGCAATCATTAAAGTTGTCTTCGGTTCAAGAAGCCGGTCATATTAATTTCCGACTCGGCCTTGGCTACACAAATATTGGACGCTTTGATCAGGCTGTTAAAGCATTTAACAAGGCTAAACTCACATATCAAAGCCAGTATTATTTCCACTTCTATAAAGGGCGTTGTTATTTTGAAATGGGAGATTATCAGGCGGCGCTGAGTGAGTTTTCACAAGCCCTGCATCTGAAGCCGCAGCAGGATGATCTTGTCAGGATATTGATTTACGCAGGCTCATGCCATAACAGCCTTGAGGAATATGAGAAGGCTGTCGTTGTATTGGAAAAGGCCGGAAAAGCAGCCGGGCACGTAAAGGAGATATACAACGCGCTTGGATTTTCTTATTTCCAGCTTAAAAACTATGATAAATCAATTAAAAACCTTCTTATGGCTGTTGAAATAGATCCCTGTTCCGCCGTGGATTATGCAAGCCTTGGAGCGAATTATCGCGAAAAAGGCGACTTTGACAAGGCAATAGTCATGTACGAAAAGGCCCTAACATTGGATCCGGATATGATCCTGGCAAGTGAAAACCTCGAAAGGCTGAAAAAGAGGATTTGAGACACGCAACAAAAAGACCAGGTTACCTAAAAATACTCACATCGCCTATACCTTCGCGAATAACCTCAGGCATATCGTCTATAAGGGAGATTACACTTGAGGGTTTCCCTGCGACAGGGGCTTGTCCATCAATTACAATGTCAATTCTTGAATGGAAATAATCGTGGATAATGGATGGATCATGAATAATGCTTCCGTCCGGCATTGTTGCGCTTGTTGTAATAATCGGATTTCCCAGCTCTTCCACAAGCGCCAGACAAATCTGATTGTCAGGCACACGTATGCCCGCGGTTTTTCGCCTGGTTAACATAATTTTGGGCACAAGTTTTGAACCTGTCAGGATGAAAGTATATGGACCGGGCAAAAGCCGTTTCATGGTTTTATATGCATAATTTGAAATTTTGGCATAATGGCTGATATTTTTGAGCCCTGAACAGATAAAACTAAACGGCTTGCTTTTATTCCGCTGTTTTAACTGGTAAATCTTCTCAATAGCCCTTTTGTTCATAATATCACAGCCTATTCCGTAAAAGGTATCTGTTGGATAGGCGATTATTCCACCTTTTTTGAGTGTTTCAACGGTCTTTGTGATGAGACGCTCTTGTGGATTTTTTGGATTTATTTTAATAAGCATTACAATATGTTAATATATTTTAATTGATGAACTCGTAAAAAGTCAAAAAATGTATTTTTTTGTCATTCCGGCGAAAGCCGGACACGTAGTGAAGCATTAGCGCTATCCAGTATTATTCAGCTACTTGCAATTACTATGGACTCCGGTTTTCACCGGAGTGACGACTTTTTACGAGACTGTCTTTAATTCGACTTTTTACAAACTTGTTAATTATAAATACTATCAGGTTGTCAATGCAACAAATAAAAGATTGATAAAGGTAGATCCATTTGCTATTTTAATTTCATTACTTTAAAGGTTTCAAAATGATTTTTTCCGGAGGAAGTTTATGATAAAAATACCACCTGAGGAAGCTTTTTCTTTTGATGATGTTTTGATAATTCCGAATTATTCCGATGTGTTGCCAAAAGATGTTAATACCGCAACCATGTTGACAAAAAATATTGCGCTTAACATCCCGATTGTAAGCGCTGCTATGGATACCGTAACAGAGGCGCATACAGCCATCAGCATTGCCCGTGAAGGGGGAATAGGTTTTATACATCGTAATATGAGTATTAAAAGCCAGGTTCTGGAGGTTAACAAGGTTAAAAAATCTGAAAGCGGTATGATTATTGATCCGATTACAATCCATCCTGACCAATTGGTACATGAAGTATTGAAGCTGATGGAGCAGTATCGCATTTCCGGGATTCCGGTTACAATAGGGGATAAACTGGTCGGTATTGTGACCAACAGAGACCTGCGGTTTGAAACAGACCTGCAAAAGAAAGTCTCTGAAGTTATGACAAAGGAAAATCTTGTAACGGTTCCAGAAGGAATTACCCTGGAAGAATCCAAGAAGTTGCTTCATAAACACAGGATTGAAAAGCTTCTTGTGGTTGATAAAAATGGCCGGCTCAAGGGGATGATAACAATAAAAGACATTGAAAAAATAAAAAAATATCCAAACTCCTGCAAAGACAGTATGGGCAGGCTCAGGGTCGGAGCGGCAGTCGGAGTCGGCCAGGATATGGAGGAACGAGCGCAAGCCCTTCTCAAAGCAGGGGCAGATGTTATATTAATAGATACGTCTCATGGACATTCAAAAAATGTTATTGATGCAGTAAAAACATTAAAAGGCAATTTCAAAAATATTGAACTGATTGCCGGCAATGTCAGCACGGCAAAAGGGGCTGAAGATCTTGTTAAGGCAGGTGTTGACGGAGTAAAAATCGGAATCGGGCCAGGGTCCATATGCACCACACGTATCATTGCCGGCGTAGGCACACCCCAGTTGACCGCAATAATTAATTGCAGGTCAATATCCAGCAAAACCGGCGTTCCTTTAATTGCTGATGGAGGCATCAAATTTTCCGGCGATATTACAAAGGCTATAGGTGCCGGAGCCCATACGGTAATGATAGGCGGGCTTTTTGCCGGAACAGAGGAAAGCCCCGGCGAATTAATCCTTTTTCAGGGCCGCAGCTACAAGGTATACAGGGGCATGGGTTCAATTGAGGCAATGAAAAAGGGCAGCAAGGACAGGTATTACCATGATGAACTGGCCGAGGACGACAAGCTGGTTCCAGAAGGCATTGTCGGGCGCGTTCCGTATAAAGGTTCTCTTCCAGCCAATATTTTCCAGCTTATTGGAGGATTAAAGGCGGGTATGGGGTATGCTGGGTGCCGAACCCTTGGAGAACTCAGGAAAAAGGCTCGCTTTATAAAGATAAGCGCGGCAGGTATGCGCGAAAGTCATGTTCATGATGTAATAATTACTAAAGAGGCCCCGAATTACCAGCTTGAGTAAATATGATGAATTCGTAAAAAGCAAATCTATCTAAATGACAACTCCTGCATCCGATTTTATCCATCTGCATGTTCACACGCAATACAGTCTTCTTGACGGAGCCATAAGGATCGATGCTCTGTTAAAACGGGCATCCGATTTCGGCATGGATTCTGTGGCTATTACCGATCATGGCACCATGTTCGGAACCATTGAGTTTTATGAAAAGGCTATAAAGGCCGGAATAAAACCGATAATAGGGTGTGAATGTTATATGGCTCCGCAAACCATTAATGATAAAACCCCGTTTGACCACAAAGGGCTTTCTCATCTTGTCATTTTAGCTAAAAATCTTGAAGGGTACCGCAATTTATGCAAACTGGCCACCATTGCACAGCTTGAAGGCTTTTACCATAAACCTCGTATCGACAGAGAGATTCTAAGAGAATACAGCAGGGGCCTTATCGGTCTTTCAGCATGTATGCATGGCGAAATTCCAAGGCTGATTATTGAAAACGCTATTGATAAGGCTGATGAAGCCGCGCGCATCTACCTTGAAATCTTTGGAGAGGACAACTTTTTTCTTGAAGTCCAAAGCAACGGGATTGCAATACAGGAAAAGGTTAACGAGGCGCTTCTTGATATGAGCAAAAGGCTTTCAATCCCTCTCGTAGCCACTAACGACTGCCATTACCTGAATAAAGAGGATGTTCGTGCGCATGAACTGCTTTTGTGCATACAGACCGGAAAGACTATCCATGATCCGGATCACTTCAGATTCGCAACCGACCAGCTCTATTTTAAATCAAAAGAAGAGATGCATTCATCTTTTTCCCTTTATCCGGGCGCCCTTAACAACGCTGTAAGCGTTGCAAAAAGGTGCAACGTCGAATTTGACTTTCTGTCAAAATCAAGCAGCACATATCACTTTCCGAAATTTAGTCCTTCTTCTGATTCTTCTTCTGGCCAGACTGCGGCTGAAGTTTTCGAGCAAAAGGTCAGGCAGGGATACGCACACATATTACAGCGTATAAAAACAAAGAATCCGGATATTGATGAGAAAATTTATAGTGACCGCCTTGACTATGAAATTTCCATCATAAAGGATATGGAATTTTCGAGTTATTTCCTGATTGTTGCCGATTTCATACATTATGCCAAAGAGAATAATATTCCGGTGGGCCCGGGAAGGGGGTCTGCAGCGGGAAGTCTTGTTGCTTATAGCCTGGGAATTACAGAGCTGGATCCGATAGAGTATGGTCTTATTTTTGAACGATTCCTCAATCCTGCCAGAAAAAGTATGCCGGATATCGATGTTGATTTCTGCATAAACGGCAGGGAAGAAATTTTTAAATACATAGTGGATAAATACGGTGGCGGCGATTATGTTGCCCAGATCATAACATTTGGAAAACTAAAAACCAGAGCCGTTATACGCGATGTCGGCCGTGCTCTTGGCATACCGCTGCGCGAGGTGGATTCAATCGCCAAGATGGTGCCTGATGTTTTGAATATAAGCCTTGATGGAGCGCTTAAACAGGAACCCAGGATTAAGCGCCTTGCGGAAAAAAATCCTGAAGTAGCAGATCTCATAAAGATATGTCGTGTTCTTGAAGGGCTGCCCAGACATGCATCAACACATGCCGCAGGTGTCGTGATAGCAGATAAACCTCTTGTGGAATATTTGCCGTTATGCAGAGGCAAAAAAGGGGAAGTAGTAACTCAATTTGACATGAAATGTGTTGAGAAAATCGGTCTGGTAAAATTTGATCTTTTAGGACTTCGCAACCTTACCGTTATTGCCAACACCCTTTCTCTTATTGCCGCACAGGGAAGCGTTCCTCCGGATTTTGTAAATCTTGATCTTAAAGATTCTGATACTTATCGACTTTTAGCGTCAGGAGACACAACCGGAGTGTTTCAGCTCGAAAGTTCAGGCATGAGAGATCTGCTTGTAAGGCTGCAGCCCGAATGTTTTGACGACATCATAGCCCTTGTCGCCCTTTATCGTCCCGGCCCGCTTGACAGCGGAATGGTGGATGATTTTGTTGAAAGAAAGCACGGAAGAAAATCTGTTAAATACACTATACCCGAGCTGGAACCTATTTTAAAAGAAACTTACGGGGTTATTGTATATCAGGAACAGGTTATGAAGATTGCCGGTGTGCTGGCAAGCTATTCCATGGCAGAGGCGGATGACCTGCGCAAAGCAATGGGAAAAAAAATACCGGCAATTATGGCCAAGCACACCCTGCGTTTTATGCAGGGAGCAAAGGAAAATGGTATTGCTTCCGACAAGGCAAAAAAAATATTTGAGCTTATAGAAAAATTCGGCGGATACGGATTTAACAAATCCCACAGCGCTGCATACGCTCTTATTGCATACCGGACAGCTTTTCTTAAAGCTCACTTTCCTGTAGAGTTTATGGCTTCATTGCTTACAAGTGAAATTCATTCAATCGACGGCGTTGTAAAATATATTGCCGAATGCCGAAGTCACGCAATAGATGTTCTTCCTCCTGACATAAATGAAAGCGGCAAGGAATTCACTGTAGTCGGCTCAAAGATAAGATTCGGGCTTGTAGCGGTTAAAAATGTAGGAGAAGGGGCGATTGAATCTATCATTGACGCCAGAAAAGAGGGAAGGTTTTCTTCTCTGTATGATTTTTGCGAACGGGTGGCTTCGCAAAAGGTTAATAAGAGAGTTGTCGAAAGCCTTGTAAAATGCGGGGCATTTGATTCCACCGGCGCCAATCGCAGCCGGATGATGGAATCCCTGGAAGATGTTCTTGATTATGGTCAAAGGGTGCAAAAGGAAAGATCAGGTCCGCAGATAAGCCTGTTTGATGTCGGTGGAAGCGAGTTGCGTCCCACTATGCCGGCAATTGACGAATGGGATGAGAAACAGCTTTTAGCCTTTGAGAAAGAGTCGCTCGGTTTTTATATAACAGGGCATCCTTTAACCAGGCATGAGGCTCTGCTTGATAAGTTCACCAATGCAAACTCTATTTCAATAAAAGAAAAAAATGACGGTGAAACAGTCAGGATCGGAGGCATTATAAGAAACACAAAGACCATTAAGACAAAAAAAGGGGATTTAATGGCTTTTGTAACAATAGAGGACCTGCTTGGTTCTATTGAAGTTACAATTTTTGCTGCGGTTTATAAAAAAATACACGATTTTCTAATAGATGATAATCCAATTGTTTTGCAGGGACGGGTCCAAAAGGATGAGAAATCGGTAAAAATACTGGTCGATTCCCTCGTTCATATAGATAAGGCTGAGGAAACCTGGACTACAAGTATCCATTTTAATCTGGATATAACGAAGACCCAAAAAGAGAGACTTGTCAAACTTTATGATATTGTCAACAAACATCCCGGCTTATGCCTGGCTTATATCCACCTGCGTGATCCTGATAAAACAGAGACAATAATTGCTTTGCCTGATACTATGAAATTTAAGGCCGGTTCGGCATTAACACGCGAAGTTAACAGATTTCTTGGCTATAATGCAGTGGAAACCGTTTGCAAAGAAGTTACTGCTTCTCAACAGCTTAATAATTTTAGGAACAATAGCAAAAAAAAGAGATTTAAAAATGTCTAATCATAAAATCGGCGATAAAATCGCCAACAATATAAATGTATATGCCATCTTGTTGGCTGGCGGAACAGGCACACGCTTATGGCCGGTGTCAAGAGAATTATATCCCAAGCAGCTTGTAAAGTTTATCGGTAATGATTCTCTTGTGCAAAGCACGATAAAAAGATTGG
>JABMRH010000160.1 GCA_013202725.1 Desulfobacteraceae bacterium | reverse complement strand
TTCTCTCCCACCGGCTTATTTCCCTTGACCCTGTTTGAATAGTTCATGCAGATGGAATAAACCAGACCTGCAAGAATATCCTCGTGCTTTACACCTTCATGAATGGCATTTTTTATATCAGATGCGATAAATGCGGCGCACTGATCATTAAAATTAGGCGGATTCTTGCCTTTAAAAGCAATGTCGGCAATATCCTCCATTTTTACCCCCAGGGTCTCGTGCGCGGACTCTTCTAGAAAAGAGCCTGTGCCCGCGGAACAGCCTTCGTTCATAGCATAATCGGATGGCACGGAATTTATGATATATGTATATTTTGCATCCTGCCCTCCTATCTCAAAAATGGTATCCACTTCCGAATCAAAGTACACTGCAGCAGTTGCATGAGCTATTATCTCATTAATAACGCCGTTTGTGAGCGCATGAAGACCGGCTATCTGACGGCCCGAGCCGGTGACACCCAATCCTGTTATACTTATCTCATCAGGATTTACCTTTTCACTTATCTGGCTAAGAATAGAAGCGTAACACTTGCGGGAAGCTCCAACAGGGTCGCCGTCGGTACGCAGGTAAATAGACGCAAGAATTGCATCGTCCTCGATACGCAAAAGAATTGCTTTTGTTGTTGTTGAACCAACGTCAAGCCCCAGAATACATTCATCCCCCTGCCTGACATCCTCCATCGCGACAGACTTGAATTTAACCATGTCTTTAAAATCCATAAGGGGCATAAGTGTGTCAAATGATGTGGACTCAGTCCTTAACAATTTCGACATTCCAGGAAATGCAGCAGTCTCATTTTCCAGCGCCCAGAGAGCAACGCCAAGCGCTTCGAAATACGGGGCCTCCTCAGGGACAATAAGGCCTGTAATATGTTTATGCAGATACTCAATCATCATCCGGTTGAGCGCTGTGCCCCCGACAATCATGATGTTTTTCCTTTGCGCCTTTTTTAAAAGCTCAAGTATTTTCTCCGCCATCATTTTGCAAAGCCCGGCTGTTACCTTTGATTTGGGGATGCCTTTGTTGGTTGCATGTGTGCAGTCTGATTTGCAAAAAACCGAACAACGTCCCGAAAGACGATACGGCTCCTCTGTGGCAGCCCACTGGGCCGCCTCTTTCAGGGTTACTTTCATCCTGCGCAGTTGTTGAAGAAAGAATTCACCGGTTCCGGATGCGCACTTGTTGCCGGTCAAAACATTAGATATCTGCCCATGACCGTCCATGACATATACCATGAAGGTCTCCCCGCCTGCGGAAACAACGGCAGGGCATGCAACATCCGCGGGCCTGACAAACCGGTATGCGTATTCCACGGCTTCAGGTTCAGATATGGATGACAGGTTTACAAATTTGCGAAATCTCCTTCCGGTCACAGCAATCCTGTCGTATGAATTCATATCCAGCGACTTGAGAGCTGAAAGCAATGTCTTCTTTGGATTTCCTTCGTGTGAATGAAGTAAATATTTAACCACACGGGGCTTTGTTTTGTTTTTCCCATCCCTGCCCTGCTTAAGCTCCATCCAGACAAGTGATACCGTAGATGCCCCTAAGCATATACCCAACGAATTTATATTGCCGCCCATATTTCCTTTATGACCTGATTGCTTGTTTAAATTTTTACTTTATCCGCACCATCTCCCCAACCCTGGGCACAACTACCGAAAAACCTTCATTTTCGAGCTGGTTGGCAAATGAAATCGACTGGTCCTCTTCTCCATGAACTACAGCGATCTTCTTTATGCGTAAATTTGACTCCTTGACAAATCGAAACATTTCATTTTTGTCGGCATGAGCGCTGAACCCGCCAAGCCTTGTAACATGGGCTTTAAGCGGATAAATTTTATTGAGGAATCTAAGCTGCGGAGGCGGATCCTTTCTGCCTGACCTCTCGTATGATTCGCTGTTTTCCTGTATGCGACGGCCAAGGGTGTTTTTTGCCATATAACCGACAATAAGAACGGTATTTTTTTCATTATGTATCTTATAGCGCAGATGGTGCAAAATGCGGCCCGCCTCACACATCCCGGAAGCGGCAATAACAATATGCTGTTTTTCATCCCGCATGAGATCCATCGACTCATCAACCGATTCCACAAAATGGATCTGGTCAAATATAAAAGGGTTTTTGCCCTTCTTTAAAAAGACTTCATTGGTTTCCCTGTCATAAACTTCGGGATGTTCGCCGTAAACCCCTGTTAATTTAGTTGCAAGGGGGCTGTCGACATAAATCGGCCTCCGCGGCACTTCTCCCTCATCATAGAGTTTGTGAAGAAAATACACAATCTCCTGTGTGCGTCCGTATGCAAAACATGGTATTAAAACAGAACCGCCTCTGTTGAAAGTATCGATGAGCACGTGCTTCAATTGTTGTTTTAAATCCTTCACCGGTTCGTGCAAACGATTGCCGTATGTGCTCTCCATGATCAGCAAATCTATGTCCCTGTCCTCCTCATGAAAGTTCAGGGTCGGATTTTTTACTATCGGCGTATCAAATCTGCCTATATCACCGGTATAACAAACAGTATATGATCGGCCGTTTTCAATGGTTTTGATAATGGAAAAGGCCGATCCAAGAATGTGACCGGCATCATAAAAGGTACAGGTCGTATGCTGCCCGATTGTTACAGGTTGACGATATGGATAACCGTTAAAATATTTAAATGATTGTTGTGCCTCAAAAACAGTATATAGCGGCCGGACACCTTCCATATGGTATTTCTCAATATATTCGTTAATTTTTTCCGTGTTAAGAGCATTATGATTGCCCTTTAAAATTTTTCTTATTTTTTCATTGTCATGGCCTGATTTCTTTTTCTTATCCGAAGATGTCAGCAACCCATATAAATATGAACGGACGGTTTTATAATTAAGATAATTTGCATCCGACTCCTGAATATAAGCGGAATCATCCAGCAGATATTCACAAACATCGGCCGTGGCTCGCGTGCAGATGATATTTCCGTTAAATCCGTTTTTCGTCAACAGTGGAATGCGACCCGAATGGTCTATATGGGCATGCGAAAGTACTATATTTGTGATAATCTGCGGATCAAAGGAAAGCACTCTGTTTTTTTGTTCGGTCTCCTTCCGTCGTCCCTGAAACATTCCACAATCCAGCAGTATCCTGTCGGTCTCGGTTGCAACAAGATGCATCGATCCCGTGACCTCCCGGACCGCGCCATAAAATGTTACATGCATATCAATATTCCTTAATCTTCTAATCTTCTAATCTTCTAATCCTTAATCCTCTAATCCCTGCCTCATGACCACTGACCACTTAATATCATATAAACCTTTATTTACCGATGCAATATGCCCGTTGAAAAAGAGATGCTCAACCAGCCACCTTTTATTCATATAGTCTATGGCAAGATTATTTTCATCAATAAGGTGCGCAATTTTGCATTTTGAAAGATCTTTCAGACCTGTCCCGACAGCCTTAAGCACAGCCTCTTTAGCGGTCCAGTAGCGAAAGAACAGCTTAAATTTATCTGTATCAGCAAGCCCCCATTCTCTGTGATCAGCTATTTTCCTGAAAAGAGACTCCGAACATCTCCGTATTTCTTCTATATCAATGCCGATTCTTTCAGGAGCCACTACTGCCGCAACATATGCGGGTTTATGCGAAAGGGACCAGTAATTGCCTCCACAGGGCGTGGGAACGCCATTTTTATCCTTTAAAAGATCGCCCAAATGAATGCGGCTCTTCCTGGCGGATATTTCAAGGGCATCCCTCGCATGCCTGCTGAGATACAATGTCCTGTTTTTGCCGGAAAGGTTTCTCTTGTCATCGGGAACCGCAAGTATAACCGGATAAATAGAAGCCAAATCAATATACCTATTTCCCCGGATCATCCGGCTTTTTTAAAATAATTCTGCAGTCAGCCACGGTAGCCCCTTTTCCTTTCTCATGAACCAGAAGCGGGTTTATATCCATCTCATCGATTTCAGGGTGGTTAATTGACATATCTGAAAGGCTTACCATTGATTTTTCAAGAATTTCTATATCAACCACAGGCCTTCCCCTGAAGCCCTGCAATAGTTTATATCCCCTGATGCTGCGGATCATTCTGCGGGATTCGTTTCTGCCGATAGGGGCTATGCGAAATACAACATCATGAAAAAGTTCAACAAATATTCCGCCAAGACCAAACATGAGTAAAGGCCCGAAAACCGGTTGTCGATTCATGCCAAGTATCACTTCTTCCCCATGCATAGCCATTTTCTGAATCACCACACCCTTTATTTCCGCGTTGGGATCATACTGCTTAGCTTTTTCAACGATCTCATTAAAAGCCTTTTTTATCTCATCCCGGCTCTCAAGCCCCAACATGACTCCGCCGGCATCGGTTTTGTGCAGAATCTGCGGCGAAACAATTTTCATTGCCACAGGGAAGATGATAGTTTCAGCAATCTCTATTGCTTCTTCCTCAGTTTCCGCAAGCTGTATCGGCAATACATTAAAACCGTAACATTTAAGCAGTTCGATTCCGTCCAGTTCACCCAGACGGGTTTTCCCTGATTCAAGACAATTTTTAATAATATCGGCGGCACGCTCTCTGTCGTGCTTTAATTCATATTGCGCAAAATGCTGCCGGTTCAACCACTTAAAATATTTATAAAGAGCCCCGAAAGCCTTTGCCGCATTTTCAGGAAACTTATAAACCGGATAACCATACTCCTGAAGATATCTTACTCCGGCGGAGACATCAACAACCCCCATAAAACAGCAGAGAATAGGCTTGTGAGTCCGCCTGGCAATTCTGATAACGGCTTCCGCTGTTCCAAGAACGTTCGTCATCGACTGAGGCGTCAGAATTACAAGGGCTCCATCTACTCCATCGTCATTTATTACAACGCTTAAAGCGTTTTCGTAACGATCTGGTGCGGCATCTCCGATGATATCCACAGGATTATGAAGGTTTGCTGTAAAGGGGAGATGGCTTGCAAGAGCATCAATCGTTTCCTGACGGAATTTGGCAAGCCTGAGCCCGGACGACATAGTAATATCGGTAGCGATAATCCCCGGCCCTCCCGCATTTGTGACAATGGCGACCCTGTTGCCGTGCGGAATCTTCCTTGTGAGTTTTCCCAAAGCGCTTTCACTTTTATAGGCAAAAGCAATTGCAAAATCAAAAAGCTCATCAATTGAATCAACACGAATCATCCCTGTCTGCTGGAAGATCGCATCATATACCGCCTCAGATCCGGACAGTGCCCCTGTATGTGACGCTGCTGCCTGGGCTCCCGCGCTTGTCCTTCCCGACTTTATGGCAAGTATGGGGGTAGGCCTATTTCCGGAGGTAATCTCCTTGACAGTATCAATAAATCCAGCCCCTCTTCGAAGCTCTTCCAGATACATCAAAATAACCCTTGTATCCATGTCTTCATGCAGGTAGCGCAGAAGATCAAGCTCATCCACATCTGCCTTGTTGCCTATGGAAATGAACTTTGAAAAACCAAAATCCCTGTCAGCTGCAAAATCCAGAACAGCCGTGCACAATGCACCACTCTGGGAAATAAAGGAAATATTGCCGCTTGCAGGCATACGCGTTGCAAAGCTCGCGTTCAGACTTACCGAAGGAAGCGGGTTGATGACGCCAAGACAGTTTGGGCCCACAAGGCGCGCCCCTGCCTTTTTGCAAACAGCAGCTATCCTGTTTTCTATCTCCAGGCCTTCGGCGCCCACCTCCCGAAAGCCGGCAGATACAATCACAATTCCCTTTACCCCCTTTTTCACGCTCTCTTCAACAGCCTTTAAGGCAAGTTTGGGCTGGAGAATTATTATTGCAAGATCCACATCACCCGGCGCTTCCAGGATAGATGGATATGCCCTTACACTTAAAACCGACTTGGCATTAGGATTAACAGGATAAAGTGTACCCTGATAATTTCCGCTCAAGATATTGGCAAAAATATCGTGCCCAACCTTTCCGGGACTGGTGGATGCTCCTATAACGGCCACCGATTTCGGGGAAAAAATCGCATCAAGACCTTTCATATTGGTTTTCCTTTTAATAATCTTCTCTACAAGTTTTTTACGAGGGTTCTTTTCCCGATTAGTTAATGCAAAGGGTTCGAGGATCCTTATAATCCTACCAATTCTTTAATCTTTAAACCCTCATCATACACTATGTTTTTAGGAAGATTATATTTCTTTGCTATCTCTTTTGCAATGTCGGACAGGCTGCCTTTTGCTGAAACCAGCCTCTTTTTTATTTCCTTTCTTACCTTTTCCATGGAAGCATCTTCATTTTCCTCATCTCCGGCCACAAGAAGTGTGCACTCTCCCTTTATTGACGGGCGTTTTTTCAACGACATGAGAATGTCGGATAAATTACCTCTGATAAACTCCTCATGAAGCTTGGTCATCTCACGGCACAACACACCGTTTCTGTCCCCTATATTCAATATTATTTCCTCTAAAAGTCTCTGTATGCGCCTTGGAGATTCATAAAATATTATTGTTTTTTGCTCAAAGGCCAGTTTCCTCAACTGCTCAAGCCGTTTTCCCTTTTTTCTCGCCAAAAAGCCGACAAAAGCAAAGGAATCGGTCGGCATTCCTGACACACTGAGGGCGGTAACGGCTGCAGATACGCCGGGTATCGGAACAACTCTTATCCCGCTTTCTATAGCCGCCTTTATCAATTGATAGCCGGGGTCGGACACAGTCGGCGTTCCGGCATTCGACACAAGCGCTACAGATAACCCGGAGTTAAGTTTATCAAGCAGGTTCTTCGTGCGCTCCCTTTCATTATGTTCATGATAAGAAATAAGACGGCGTTTAATATTATGATGAGATAGAAATCTTAATGTATGCCTTGTGTCCTCTGCAGCGACAAGATCAACTCCCCCCAGGACATTGAGGGCTCTTAAAGTGATATCCTCCCTGTTCCCGATTGGAGTGGCAACAACATAAAGCTCCCCTTTCTTGCCGGTCTCTTCAGTGCTATTTGTAAGCGAGTTCAAAGGCATTTTTGATTATCTTAATGCTTGGCCTCTCTTTTGCTTTTGCTGAATTAATAGCCACCACGTCAAACCTGGCCTTTGCATTGCTTTGTTTTGTGGATTTGAGATAATATAAAGCTACCATCGAAATTTTTCTCTGTTTTTTCGGGGTTACCGCCAATTCAGGGCGACCGAACCGGCTGGATTTTCTGGCTTTTACTTCTATAAAGACAAGGGTTTCCCCCTGTTTTGCGATTATGTCGATTTCGCCGAGTTTAGTGCGGTAATTTAGCTCAATTATCCTGTATCCCTGCTTTTTAAGGCAATCAACGGCAACAGATTCACTTTTTTCGCCGAATTTCTGATACTTAGTCGTCATAACAATGCCCTTAATCCTAATCTCTAATCCCTGACAACTATCAATTGAGCTTTTTGCTTAATTAAGGTTAAAATATAATATTATTAAAACAAAATCAATACAGGATTATTGTTTGGGAAAAATCTTCCTATAAAATATTTCTTTGTGATATAAATAATAATTATGATTATCATCGAATCAGCAGGCATTACAGACATCGGCAGAAAACGAAAAAATAATGAAGATTGCCTGTTTCTGGATGACGACCAGAGGCTTTATGTGGTGGCCGACGGCATGGGAGGACACCAGGCCGGCGAAGTGGCAAGCAAGCTGGTGGTTGAAACAATTCAAAACTACATGAGGCGATTCAGGGAAGAGAAAGGGAGAGAGGCCACGCCAAAGGCGTGGCTCCTCTCCAGCATCCATCTGGCCAATCAGGCGGTATTCCAGGCCTCGCGCAATAAAAACTCCTGCCAGGGGATGGGCTCCACTGTATCGGCTGTCTATTTCACAGACAACACCCTCATTGCCGCCAACGTGGGCGACAGCCCCATATACCTTGTGCGTGATAAAAGCATAAAGCTGCTGTCTGTAATCCACAACCTTCTTGCTGAATCCGCCTCAGGCGGACTTATCGACCCGGAAGGGGCAAAGTATCTAAGCAGCGTATTCAAACACATGCTCACCCGCGCCATAGGAATTGAAAAAACGGTAAAGCCCGATATCTGCGAAATTCAGTGTTTCAAAGATGATATCCTGGTCATTAGTTCCGACGGCTTAACCGATAAGGTCTCTCCGGAAGAAATACTTCATGTCGTTAATAAAGAAAGGCCCGATAAAGCATGCAGCACACTCGTAGATCTGGCTAACAAATATAGAGGAGACGACAATATTACTATTATTATATTAAAGGTAAAGATGGTAAATAATGCTTGAACGAAAAGTATTTTTTTCAATACTGGCAATAGGTTCAGCTTATTTACCTATATGAAGATTTGTGAAAAAGCTATTAGCCATTAGCGGTTAGCTCTTAGCTAAAGGCTAACTGCTAAAAGCTAACTGCTAAAAATCTTCGCTTACCGCTTGGCTTGATACCCGCTCGGAACCCCTCCCGGAGAAAGAACTATCTGCCATACCTGGTTTTGTCGGGCGCGAAAGGATCCAGCACAGGCCAAAAGATAAAACTTCCACATTCTGCAGAACCGCTCATCATAATTTTTTTTCAAAACATCCCAATTCTCATGGAAATTTTTATACCATTGCATCAGGGTCTTGTCGTAGTCGACGCCGAAACTGTGCCAGTCTTCGAGAACAAACAGCCCCTCGATGGCAGCAGATATCTGATTTGCTGACGGCAGCATGGAATTAGGAAAGATATATCGTTCAATACATTTATCAATGGTGGTAACCGAGCGGTTTCCGCCTATTGTATGCAGCAGGAAAAGCCCGTCATCCTTCAAGCATCTGTTAACGACCTTCATAAAGGCAACATAATTTTTATAACCAACATGTTCGAACATGCCGATGGAAAGGATACGGTCAAAAAGACCTTCCAGGCTGCGGTAATCCTGGAGGCGTATTTCTATCGGCAGACCTTGGCAGATCTCCTTTCCCAACCGAACCTGTTCTTCTGAAACAGTAATGCCGACAACTTCGACGTTGTAATGTTCAACGGCAAATTTAGCGGTTCCGCCCCAGCCGCAACCGATATCCAAAACACGCATTCCAGGCTGCAGATCCACTTTCCGGCATATCAGATCCAGCTTCGCCTCCTGAGCTTCATCCAAAGTGGTCGCATCTTTCCAGTATCCACAACTGTAAATCAAACGCTCGCCAAGCATCCGCCTGTAAAGATCATTGCCGATATCATAGTGATGCTTTCCGACCTTGAATGCTTTAGACGGCTTCTGGAGGTTGAACAGCTTAGCCTTAAAAACATCAAAAAAATATGTCCTTGGTATGACTCTGGTATCCAGGTGGGCTTTTAAAATTCTATCAGAAAATTCATCAAGTCTGTCACAGTCCCACCAGCCATCCATGTAAGACTCACACAGGCCCAGAGAACCATTTGCCAGTAATCTTGCATACAGCTTGTCATTATGAACCTGAATATCCCAGGGACGGTCGCCATTAATTTTAACATCGGCAAAGGCTAACAACCCTTCAACTTTTTGGCGAAATTTATCCTGAGACATTCCCACCTCCAACTACACTTATTCTATGATCTTAAAATCCCAAACTTCATCCTTATAAATATCTCGAAGTTTACTGGAAGCCTTTTCCGGCGTTTTAGCTCTCCAGGTTAAGGCAAAATTGCCGCCGGTCATATTATCAACCTCATAGGTCCAGCCGTCATCTTTTTGCACAAGTGTCAATAAAACAATACCGCTGTGATTTTCACCTTTTGCGCTAACCTCAACTTTATTAATAATCATATATTTTCCTTACACAGCTACCCGGCCTTGCGCTTATATTGTAATGACTCTGCCGGCGCCACCTTCAATATATTTATCCGGATAAAACGACCTGATTTTTTCTTTGAATTGTATCTTATTACAAGGGGTTGTTCCTGTGCTTAAGGCTTTTATCAAATGCCTCATTGTCATATATATGGTGATTTTCATTTCCTCTTTTTTCTTAAACCATCAGCAATCAGAAGCAAACTATTTTCATCTTAATAAGCATACCAAAAAAAATCACTCGGGTAAAGATTTTAAAAGAAAAAACATTATATCTTAAAACAATAGAAGATTATGGAGATTGCTCATGGTAAACTTATTTGGATATTGCTGATTCAATGGAATTGAAAAACGTTGACACCCTTGATTCTATCTTGATAAAATTAAAAATAAGAATTATAATAGAAATTAATATGTTCGGCAAGGAAAAGCAAGTGTGACTCTATACGCCATGAAAGTTAACAAAAATCACAAAGAAAACCGGGTAAATTGACTGATGAAGAATTTGATATAGTTAAATCTCATACCACCATAGGAGCAAAAATCCTATCAAATTCCAACGCGAAAATAATAATGCTTGCAGAGCAGATAGCCCTTTCCCATCATGAAAAATGGAACGGCCGGGGATATCCTAATGGTCTTTCCGGCGAAGATATTCCTCTGGCAGCCAGGATTGTAGCCGTAGTGGATGTCTTTGACGGTCTGACATCAAAACGCCCTTACAAGAAGACTTTCCCCGTGGAAGTTGCGCTCAACGTTATGAAGAAAGAACGAGGGCAACATTTTGACCCTGATGTGCTGGATATATTTCTTGCAAATATAGATAGAATTTTAAAAATCATGGGTAGTGTTAAAAAAGATGATTTTTTCGCTTTCAAATTATCTCTGGAATGAAAGTGATTACCGCTCACCTCTTGTAGTATTTGAAAGCAAGCTTAAAAAAAATGAACAATAAATTTGAAAGAAGAAAAGATAAGCGTTATATAATAGGGTTTCCTCTGGAAGTGTCTGCACAGGATCTTGCTGGAAAAAAATACAGGGAAAAAACCGTTCTCAAAAATATTTGCATAGAAGGAGCCCAGTTTGTAACAAAATTAAGCGATAAGTATTATCCTGGTCAACAACTAAAAATTACCCTTTATTTGCCCGGAACCGACGAAGTAAATGCCCGAATGACAGGAAAAGCAACTGTCATTCGGATAGATCGACCGGATAAATCGCAAATAAACCATGAAGACAAAGAAATCGCCATAACAATCAAAATTGATTCGCCATTTTATTTTAAAAAAATTAACATAAAACCAGGCTAACTCATAAAAAATACCCGACAAATCATCATCAAACATGCAATCAAAGTATAAAGACTCCAGAAGCTTCAACGGCAAAACACTTGTTGTGTTAGCCTTATCAGGAATCATTCCCTACCTTCTGATGATCTATCTTGTTATTTATGGTAAAATAGATTTAAATGATACTATAATGTTTTTTTTCGCATTAGCCATCTTTTGCGGTTTGACTGGCTTTGTGATCATTAGAAGATCTGCCGATCAACTTGGTTACCTGTCTAAAAAAACCGGCAGCATTAAAGCAGGAAAAAAGGATGCGCTGATCCAGATCAATGCCGATCAGGAATTAAACGATATAGCCGACCATTTCAATGCAATACTCAAAGAGTTACAGAATACCGACAGGAAAATGAAAAATCAATCTTTGCAGCTTATACTCTATACAGAAGAGCTTTCTTCATCCTATAAAAAATTAAAAGAGGAAAAAGATTTAAAAAAACAGTTGAGCAAATATGTGGGAAAGCACTTGGTAGACAAGTTGATTTCTTCAAAAAGAGGCATATTGTTTAAGGACGAAAGAAAAGAGGTAACCATACTTTTTGCAGACATCAGGTCTTTTACATCAATTACCGAGAAATTGCCGGCCGAAGATGTTGTGGAGATGCTTAACCTTTTTTTTAATGCTATGGTTGACATTATTTTTAAAAACAACGGAATACTGGATAAATT
>JABMRH010000016.1 GCA_013202725.1 Desulfobacteraceae bacterium | reverse complement strand
TCCTTGAACTTGAACAAAATTGGGTATTTTTCAAAGGTCTCGGGTAATGCGGTTTTCGATCTACCGGTGAACCCCGTCCAATTACGTGGCGGGGTTTTTTTATTGTAAAAAATAATATTTTTGTATAGAATTTTCAAGATTTTTGTTTTCTTCTTTTAATATCGGCTTTCAAGGAGATCGTATCTATGAATCCCATTGCAAAACAGCTTAACAGCACAATCACTGCGGGCAATCCTCATCTCATGGAAATGTTGTCTGATATCGGCAAAGAGCTCTTTTTCCCAAAAGGGATTTTAAGCCAGAGCGCAGAGGCAAAGAAAAAAGCCTTTAAATTAAATGCAACAATAGGGATTGCAAAGGAACAGGGCAAAACCATGCGTTTTAACTCGGTTATGGCCACAATTAACGGCATACGGGCAAAGGAATCATTAACCTATGCCCCATCATTTGGGATTACCGATTTAAGGCAGATCTGGCAAAATTCAATATTTGAGAAGAATCCTTCCCTTGCGAATAAACATATAAGCACCCCGATTGTTACCTGCGGCATAACTCATGCTGTAAGTGTGTTTGCAGATCTCTGGATAAACCCGGGGGACGTGATCATATTGCCTGATATGATGTGGGGCAACTACAACATGATTATGAATGTAAGAAAACAAGGGAACATAAGCAAGTATCCTATGTTTTCGGATGATGGCCGATTTAACCTTAAGGCCTTTGAGGAAAAGGTTGTTGATGAAGCAAAAAAACATGACAAGATAATTGTTTTGCTCAACTTTCCGCATAATCCAACCGGCTATACAGTAACAGAGGAAGAAGGAAACAGCATTGTTAAGATTTTAGCCGATCTGGCTGCTAAGGGCACAAACATTATTGCTGTTGCAGATGACGCCTATTTCGGGCTCTTTTACGAAGAAAAAACCATAAAAGAATCACTTTTTGCCCGGCTTTGCGATAAGCACCCCAGACTTCTTGCCATAAAGATGGACGGCGCCACCAAGGAAAATTATGTGTGGGGTTTAAGGGTTGGTTTTATTACCTACGGTTGTAAAGTCAATGGCGATCCTGCTCCGGTATATGATGCCCTGGAGAAAAAGACAGCGGGCGGTGTAAGGGGTTCCATATCAAATGCTTCCCATCTTGGTCAATCAATTGTGTTAAGGTCCATGCAGCATAAAAATTATCCCGCAGAAAAAAAGGAAAAATTTGAAATACTTAAAAGCAGAGCGCAATGCGTTAAAGCTGTTCTGGCTGATCCGAAATACAAAGATGCCTGGGATGTTTATCCGTTTAATTCCGGCTATTTTATGTGTATAAAGTTAAAATTAACAGATGCCGAAACCTTGAGGCTTCATCTTTTAGATAAATATGGAGTAGGCCTTATTTCCATAGGCAGCAGGAATTTAAGAGTTGCCTTTTCATGCCTCGAAGAAGAGGATATCCCCGAACTGTTTGATATTATACTGCGAGGAATAGAAGATCTGGAAAATACAAAGTGATGATATTGAAAAAATGGTTTGAAGCAACTGCAGTAAAAAATCGCTCTATCGATATAGCCCTTGCAGGCAGATGGACCCTCAATTTTGTTATAATAGGTATTATTGCAGGATTAGGCTCTATTGTTTTTCATTACCTCTGCCAGCTCGGGCTCCATTATTTCATGGATTTTATAGCCGGCTACCGGCCTCCCCTCCCTGCCGGAGAACATCATTTGCTAACGCCGACAAACACTTCTTTCAGCCGTTATACTCTTTTATTCCTGCCTGCTTTTGGAGGAATATTAAGTGGATGGCTGGTATATACCTTTGCGCCGGAAGCCGAAGGGCACGGAACAGACGCCGCAATTGATGCATATCATACAAAAGGCGGATTTATTCGGGGCAGAGTCCCGATAATCAAAACAATAGCATCCGCTATTACCCTTACAACCAGTGGTTCCGGAGGAAGAGAAGGACCAATAGCCCAAATAGGGGCCGGCTTTGGATCATTTCTGGCAACAAAGTTAAAGCTTTCAAACAGGCAACGAAGGATAATGATGGCCGCTGGAATCGGCGCGGGTGTGGGCAGTATCTTCAGGGCGCCACTGGCAGGCGCCCTCTTTGCCGCGGAAGTGCTTTATAAGGATCCCGAGTTTGAATCCGAGGTTATCATACCTGCCGGAATCTCTTCGGTGGTGGCTTACTGCCTGTATTGCCTGGTTTTCGGCTGGGGATCTTTGTTTGAATCCCCTGATTTTCAGTTCCGTAATCCATTGGAGCTGGGGCCTTATATTATTCTTGCCTTTGTTCTTGTAGGCACAGGCATATTATATATTAAATTATTTTATGGTGTAACCGGGCTGTTTAAGTCCTTTAAGATCCCAAATCATATAAAGCCCGCCATAGGTGGGCTCTGTACGGGCATAGTGGGTTTCTTTTTGCCCCAAACCCTTGCCTTTGGATACGGCTTTGCCCAGAAAGCCCTTAATAATGAACTGACTATCCCCTTCTTGTTACTACTCGCCTTCGGCAAGATAATTACCACATCATTTTCAATAGGATCGGGCGGAAGCGGAGGGGTGTTCGGTCCGTCGATCGTTATAGGCGGAGCCATGGGCGGCGCTGTCGGCAAGCTGTTTCATCAAATCATGCCGGGCATTGTAACAGAGCCGGGCGCTTTTGTCGTAGTCGGCATGGCAGGTTTTTTCACCGCTGTTTCAAACACACCGATTTCAACAATTATATTTGTTAGTGAAATGACCAATTCATACCATTTGCTTCTGCCAAGCCTCCTTGTATGTTCCCTGTCATACCTGGCAGCTAAGAAATGGACTATTTACAAAAAGCAGGTCAAAGGGAAAATCGACTCTCCTGCTCATGCGGGCGAGTTCTTTGTAGATATTCTGCAGACCATCAAGGTCAAGGATCTAATGTATCTGGTGAAAAAGGTCGAGCTGATACCACAGGATATGACCTTTTTAGATTTTAAGAAGTACTTTTCAGAAACAAAGCAG
>JABMRH010000159.1 GCA_013202725.1 Desulfobacteraceae bacterium | reverse complement strand
TTCTTAATGTTCTGTGGTTTCTTTGTATTTAAATCTATCCGCGTTCATCTGTGTGAATCTGTGGCTGAATAGTTACCATCTTAATCAATAAACATGCCTGATCGGAAAAGCATCGCAAAGTTCAAGCGCTTTTTTTCTTGTGCTTACAATCAGATTATTATCATTGGGCTTTTTCAAAATATCGACAATCAGTTTGGCTATAAATTCCATTTCAGTCTCTTGCATGCCTCTTGACGTTGTGGAAGGTGTGCCGATACGAATGCCGCTGGTTATAAACGGGCTTAATTTTTCAAACGGAATGGAATTTTTGTTTACTGTAATACCTGCTCTGCCCAAAGCCTCTTCAGCATCTTTTCCGGTAATGTTAAAATTTTGCAGATCTGCAAGCATCATGTGATTATCCGTGCCGTCTGAAATAAGTTTGACACCATTTTTCATCAGGTGTTGAGCAAGGGTCTTTGCGTTTTTAACAACATTTGTCTGGTAGATTTTGAACGATTCCGCAAGGGCTTCCTTGAAGGCAACAGCTTTAGCGGCAATTATATGCATAAGCGGCCCGCCCTGAATTCCGGGGAATATTTCTCTGTTTAACTTTATGCCATAATCCTCTTTTGCAAGGATCAACCCGCCGCGAGGCCCCCGCAGTGTCTTATGGGTTGTAGAAGTTACGACATCGGCAAAAGGTATCGGAGACGGATGGACATCTGCCGCAATCAGACCGGCTATGTGAGCCATATCCACCATTAAATAAGCGCCTGTTGATTTGGCGATTCGGGCAAATTCTTCAAAATCTATGATTCGCGGATAGGCGCTTGCGCCGGCAACAATCATCTTTGGTCTGTGCTTTGTCGCCAGAACAGCCACCTCTTCATAGTCGATAGTCCCTGTTTCTTTTTTAACACCATAATGGATAAAATTATAAAATTTCCCCGAGAAACTGACTTTGCTTCCATGGGTAAGGTGCCCGCCATGTGACAGGCTCATGCCAAGGATGGTATCTCCTAAATTTAAAAGCGCAAAATATACGGCCATATTGGCCTGAGATCCGGAGTGGGGTTGGACATTCGCATAAGATGCGTTGAAAAGCTGTTTTGCTCTCTCCACTGCCAGTTTTTCGACAATATCAACATATTCACAGCCGCCATAATAACGCTTGCCAGGATATCCCTCAGCATATTTGTTGGTAAGGACGCTTCCCTGAGTAGCCATTACAGCCTGACTCGCTATATTTTCCGAGGCTATAAGTTCTAATGTATTTTTTTGTCTGTCAAGCTCCTTAGCAATAATGCCGGCAATTTCCGGATCGACATTTTCAATATATTTTATTTCCAACTATACGTCTCCTCTTTAGTTCTTATTTACACCATTTCCTCAATTCTGTCGAATTTGTTAATCCGCAATTGATGCCTTCCTCCATCAAATGGTGTTTCAAGCCAGGCCCTTACAATTTCCCTGGCCAGCTCTTCTCCAATCACTCGACCTCCCATAACCAGGATGTTGGAATTGTTGTGACGTCTGCTCATTATTGCGGAAAAAAGGTCATTGCATAGAGCCGCTCTGACATGTGGAAATTTATTGGCGACCATGGACATTCCAAGACCGGTACCGCAAAGGAGTATCCCGCGCTCATATTTACCGGTTGAAACCATAGTCGAAACCTTGATCCCAAAATCTACATAATCGACAGAATCTTCGCTATGTGTTCCGACATCATTAATATCCATGCCCCTTTCAATAAGATATTGTCTGATTTTTTCCTTTAATCGATAAGCGGCATGATCACTCCCAATTACGATTTGTGTTTTGCTTTTGTGCATTTTATATCCTTATATCGCAATTTGATGGTTTCGTCAAAAGTCTTCTATATAGTAGGACCCTAATTAAGGCAATGCTCAATCAGGGAAGCAGGCAAGGGTTTGGAAAGAATAATAGCGCAGTGATTCAAACGAAAATCATCGGTATTTTTTTAGAATCAGTGATGCATTTGTCCCTCCAAAGCCAAAGGAATTGGTCATGGCAACCTCCACTTTTGCCTTGCGGGCAATGTTGGGAACATAATCAAGATCGCATTCTTTGGCTGGATTATCAAGATTTATTGTCGGCGGGATGATGCCTTCATGAATTGTCAGGGCCGTGAAAACCGCCTCAATTCCACCAGATCCACCAAGAAGATGTCCGGTCATGGATTTGGTTGAACTTATCGGTATCTGATAAGCTTTATCTTTGAATACAGTTTTGATTGCCATGGT
>JABMRH010000158.1 GCA_013202725.1 Desulfobacteraceae bacterium | reverse complement strand
TTCATGATGAGTCTGGCGTTTAAAATTGCAAGCTGTTTGAGGGCGTTAGCCCGAGTTCTTGCAATTTAGCCGGGTGCAAACTGAATCCCAAAATTGGTCACAGAGAAAGCAAAATTAGACTTTTTACGAAACCATCTTTATTGGGTTATAGCCAAAAATCATTTATCGTTATTTCCAGACGGTATTTCCTGGACTTTTTTGAGTTTGCCTTCAATGACCCTGGTACGCACCTCTGCCTGGTCTATGGTGTTGGCGGCCTCCTGAAGCTTCTTTTTTGTTTTAGCCAGCATACTGCCAAATTTATCAAACTCTGTCTTAACCCTGCCTAAAAGTTCCCAGACTTCACTGGAACGCCTCTCAATCGCAAGTGTTCTAAAACCCATCTGCAGACTGTTAAGCAATGCTGCAAGAGTTGTCGGGCCGGTAATGTTAATTCGGTATTCACGCTGCAAAAAATCGAACAAACCAGGCATGCGCAGCACCTCTGCATACAACCCCTCCACCGGCAAAAACATAATGCCGAAATCGGTTGTGTTGGGAGGGTCCAGATACTTTTCCTTAATTTTCTTTGCTTCGGCCTTAATACACATTTCAAGATTTTTACTTGATCTTTCTACCAGCTCTTTATCAGCCTCCTCCTGGGCATCAAGCAGACGCTGGTAATCTTCCTGCGGGAATTTAGAGTCAATCGGCAACCAAACTATCTGTTCTTTATCAACCCCTCTGCCCGGCAATTTAATGGCAAACTCTACTCTGTCATCACTGTTCTTTTTGGTCGCCACATTAACTTCATACTGATCCGGCGTTAAAATCTGTTCGAGAATATTGCCGAGCTGAATTTCGCCCCATGTGCCGCGCGTTTTCACATTTGTCAAAACCTTCTTAAGATCTCCCACTCCTGCGGCCAGGCTTCTCATTTCTCCAAGGCCTTTATACACCCGCTCTAAGCGTTCACTTACCTGTTTAAACGACTCTCCTATACGTGTTTCCAGGGTTAGCTGAAGCTTTTCATCAACAACTGCCCGCATCTGTTCTAATTTCTTGCTGTTATCCTCCTGCAGATCCCTTAAGCGGCTATCTATGGTTGTGCGCATCGCATCGAACTTTTCTTCATTGATTTTGGTCATATCGCCCAGCAGTCTTGAAAAGGAATCAAGCTGATCTTTCTGCATGCCGGCATTTTCGGTCATCCTTTTTAGCAAAGAATCGCTGGAATCCTTTAAGGCTCCGCTTAGTTCTTCACGAGCCTGTTTGGCATTTGCGCTACTTTCTTCCCTGTTTCTTGCGATCTCATCCTTTACCATCCGCTCGGTATTATTATAGATATTGCCCAGGGCATCTATGTCGGTCGCAATTTTTTTAAAACCGTCATCTGATTTGCGCTTAATAAGCACCAGAAGAAGGACGAATAAAACAATGGAAAGTAAAACAATAAAAATCAGCAGGATGTCTGTCATAAGCGTTCCTATGTGGCTTTCGCTGTTACAGTTTACGATTCGGATTAAACCATCAATTATCAACATTAAAGATTTGTGTCAAATTTATCTGTTTTTTTCTTTACTTAATTATTAGTTATTGTTATAAATTAATTTTTTACGAGTTCATCAACAGTTGGAAAGTAAGGAAAATCGTCTTTATATAAAAGGTTACCGGAGGATTATAAAAATGGACATCAGCAGGAAGTTGAGTATTTTAGTTTTTTGCGCTGTACCGGCAATTGTTGGCGGAGGTATTGTTTACGCTATTTTTGGAAATTATACCCCTGTTTTCATATATGAAATCCTTCTTTTATTCGTAGCTTTCGGCATTATCAGCAAGTAAAGAGACCTTTGAAAAATCCCGGATCTTGAGGCCAGGGGCAAGGAATAAAGATCTTAGCGCACAAAAAACTCGTATTTCCCGTAGCCTGCCTGCACTTGCATGCGTGTTGTATCTGTCTGCGTGCTATTTTCCAACAAACAGGCCCGAACGGGCCGTTTCCGGATCGAAATTTTATTCCAAACAGTAAATTATTAGTACTTATTGATTTGTTGTAACCGTTCACGGTTACATTTTGTTCTTGGAGGTATTATGCGAGATGGCAATTCTCGAAATATCATTTTTTGGTTTTTTCTTAGCCTTTTTATCCTTTCAATTGCAATGCTCGCATGGCTTATATGGCCATTTATATCGATAATTATTCTTGCCTCTGTTATTACAGGCGTTTTCAGCCCTGTTTTTAATTTAATAAAAGTAAAAGATAAAATAACCCCCCCTTTTGCCTCATTTTTAACCTGCTTTCTAATATTTTTTGTACTGCTTGTTCCAATAGGATTTTTTGTGGGCATACTATCAAAAGAGGCGCATGATCTTTATATAACTGCGAAGGATGCATTATTAAATGACCAGATAAAAAACCTTTTTGCAAACAGCGTTCTTCTTGAAAAAACAAACCTTGTGCTTAAAAATTTCAATGTTGAACTCACAGGAGAAGCTCTAAACAAGGCTCTTTCAGAAATTGGTAAAATTGTCGGCTTTTTTCTTTACGAGCAGGCCAGATCGATCGCCGCAAATACACTTGCATTTTTTGTAAACATATTTCTTATGCTTCTTGTTGTTTATTTTCTTTTAATCGACGGCAGCAGGCTGATTTCTTTTATTACCGACCTTTCCCCGTTCCCAAAAGATCAGGATGAAAAATTAATTCAAAAATTTAAGGATATGGCTGGAGCAATTCTGATCGTTAATGGTCTTTGTGGTTTGATCCAGGGAATATTAGGCGGAACCGTTTTCATGCTGTTTGGCTTAAAGTCCCCTTTTCTGTGGGGTGTGATAATGTCTCTGCTTGCATTTCTTCCTATAATAGGGATCGGAGTTGTATTTATACCGGCGGCTATATATCTTTTTTTAAAAGGACAGATCGCCTCATCTATTTTCTTTGTTGTTTTTTATATAATCCTTTCCGGCGGCATTGAATATATCTTCAAGCCAAAAATAGTGGGCCAGCGCGTTAAAATGCATACACTTCTTGTATTCTTTTCCATAATCGGAGGCCTGAAGATGTTCGGAATTCTTGGCATTATATACGGTCCGCTTATTGCGGTTGCATTTTTGACCCTAACCGATATTTATCATGCCAGTTACCGGAAACTGCTCGGGCCAAAGGAATTGAAATAAATGTATACAGGAAAAATGCCGGAAATCAGCATTGAAAGCGAGATGAAAAAATCTTATCTCGATTATGCCATGAGCGTGATCATAGGAAGGGCTTTGCCGGATGTGCGTGAC
>JABMRH010000157.1 GCA_013202725.1 Desulfobacteraceae bacterium | reverse complement strand
TAACCTAACACCTAACACCTAACACCTAACACCTGATGAATTCAACTTTTTATGAGTTTATCAATTTTGAAGGGGGATGAAATGAAAATCGGGAAAATTGCTTTTATTACAATAAGTTTTATATTTTTTTCTGCTGGTTATTCGTATGGCGCGGATGTCGCCAAAATAGGGATAATCGATTTTCAGAGAATTTTTGAGACATCAAGCGCAGGCAAATTAGTACAGTCTGAAATCAATAAAAAATGGGAAAAGATGCTGGCAGATCTTAAGAAAAAAGGGGCTGTAATAGAAGAACTCAAAAAGAAGCTCGAACGTGACGAACTAGTTATGAGCAAGAAGATGCGTGAAGAAAAAGGACGGGAATTCAGAATAAAAATAAATGATATAAAGGCTCTTAAAAAAAGATATTCAACCGAACTCGGGGACCTTGAAAACAGACTTATTACGCGCATAAAAAAGGATGTTCTGGGCATTGTTAAAGAGGTAGGTAAAAAGGAAGGCTATCTTCTTATTATTGAGAAGAGGGAAGCCGGTGTAATGTACTATCCGAATGCCATAGATTTAACAGACAAATTAATCCAGCTATACAACAAAAAAGAAGCTGATAAGAAAAAAAGCTGATATATATTTTGCACGGCTATCAACTGTGCTTTTTGAAACGGTCGGGATTATAAAGAATAAAATTAAACCACGAAGTTAATGTTTTTATAATTTCTTCGTGGTGAAGAAAACATAATAAAAAAGCTCCAATTATGACTGTTATCTGCTGAAATTGCAGAGTGGCGAAAAATGCTGCGCCTTTTCGCCGGTACAATACTAATAATGTTCTGCCGTTGCGGGCAGGGAAAGGAGATTATTATGAGCTCGTTGAGTAGGGTATCAGTTACTTCTTGCTAGGTATCAAGACTTTCGCCTATTGTAAGTCGAAAAGGAGCAAAATGCTATGAAAAGAATTTGCATCAACCAACAGATGAGAGGTAAGATTGTTAGTCTGGCATTTCTGATGATAGTTACCTCATTAAGTATTTATCTGGTTTGCGGATGTAGCAGCACAACAGAACTAAAGCAAACCTGGGGACATATTGAAACGTATGTAGAGCGAGGCAAATTTTATATGAGCAAAGGCCAATATGACCAGGCCATCTCGGAATTCAATAAGGCTATCCAGATAAATCCGAAATATGTTAATGCCTATCTATATCGTGGGCATGCCTATGCGGAGAAAGGCCAATATGACCAGGCCATCTCGGAATTCAATAGCCTATTAAGATTAAAACCAAGGCTGGCTGCTGCTTACCACGGCCTCGGGTATGCCTATGGGAAAAAAGGCCAACATGACCAAGCCATCTCGGAATTCAACAAGGCCATTGAGATAAACCCCAAGTTTTTTCAGGCCTACCTGAATCGCGCTGTCTCTTATAGACTCAAAGGCGAGTATGACCAGGCCATCTCGGATTGCAATAAGGCTCTTGAAATAAACCCCCAATATTTGAATGCCTACTACGAGCGGGGAGTCGTCTATACTAAAAAACTCCAATATGATCAGGCCATCTCGGAATTTAATAAGGCCATTGACATAAACCCGAGATATCATAAGGCCTACGTTGGTAAGGGAGGTGCATTGGAGAACCTTGGTCGCATAAAAGAGGCGATCGAATCATACCGAAATTTTCTCCAATATTCCCCGCCAAAGGATGCATCCCATCCTACCGTCCTTTTTGCAAAGGACAAAATAAAGGAGACAGATCGAAAGGCTCTCCAAAAAACCGAAGCAGTAGCAACTCGACCGTCCCTAAATAGTATCCAAGGGAAAAGATTTTATGCATCCTATGCTGTGGTTATCGGAATCTCCAAACACAAACACCCTGCCCAAGACGGTCTAACAGATCTAATCTTTGCTGACGATGATGCTGAAAGATTTGCCGCCACATTAAGGGAACTAGGATGGCAAGACAGTCACATTAGGCTCCTGCTGAATGAGCAGGCTACACAACGCAACATCATGATCGCGCTCGAATCCTGGCTGACCAAAACGGGTCCAAACGATTTAGTTATTCTCTTTTGGTCGGGTCACGCCTTCCCTGATCCAGAAGATCCAGAAAAGGTTTACCTCGCTTGCTATGACACGGAAATCTCCATCCCTCCGACTGGCTACCGGATGGATAAGGTGCACGCGGCACTGAAAGAGCGACGTGCGCGCAATGTTATAGTGTTTGCTGACACATGTCATGCTGGAAAACTGATCACACGCGGAAAAAAAGGGATCGCAATTGTTCCGCACATTAATAAGATGCATAAGCAACAAAGCATTCCCAAAGGATGGATTTTCATGGTTGGAGCGGATACCGACCGCTTAGCCGTAGAGAATTCGTCATGGTCTAATGGTGCTTTTACTCATTGTTTAGTCCAAGGTCTTTCGGGAAAGGCGGATGGATTTCAAAGCGTAGCATCAAAGGATGGAATTGTTACCATGGGAGAATTGCGAGCATACCTCAATACTTCGATGCCTGATGAGACGCAAAAAGTATTGGGAGTGGGCAAGAGGCCAGTAATCACGACGAGCACTGGAAACCCCGATATCTGGAATTTGACGTTGCAAAGACAGTAGCGAGAATGTGTAGAGCATTGCTATAAATCTGCATTTCTGCCACAGGGAAAAGTGCAGATTAGCATGTAATCTTCAATTTGGCGCACGATGACACCACATAACAACAGCTTGAACTCGGTCTGGACGTTCACAGTATATCTGAGGCTTTAAAACACGTTTTTTGCGCAGATGAGGAATATGTTGCATATGGAAATATTGCTTTCCAGGATAGGAGAAGTTGTTGAAGGCAAGCTGTCCGGCGGCTATGATAACATTATTTGTGGAGCAGCCCCTTTTGATATGGCTGCCCGGGATGATATTACTTTTGCCGATACCGCAAAATTTTTAAAAAAGATAGATAAAACCGATGCAGGGGCCGTTATTGTTCCGAAAAATTTTACAGGGTCTTCAAAAATAACCGTTATGGTGGAAAATCCCAGGGTTGCTTTTGCAAAGGTTCTAACCCTTTTTCATCCCCCTGCAAAACCGGCATATCTCAACAGCTCAGCCGGAATATCTTCAAATGCCTATATCGGAAAAAATTTCCTGTGCGGTAAGGATATTTCTGTCGCCCCTTTTGCCGTGATTCAAAATAATGTTACGATAGGTGATCACGTAATTATTCATCCAAACGCAGTGATCGGGAATAATGTTGTGATTGGAAATGATGTGGAGATTTATTCTAATGTAACTATCCTTGAGCGCTGCAAAATAGGAAACAGGGTATTAAATAATGCCGGCACGGTTATAGGAAGTGAT
>JABMRH010000156.1 GCA_013202725.1 Desulfobacteraceae bacterium | reverse complement strand
GTCGGGTCTTCATTCTTGACAGAATCTGGTTGAAATTGAAGAATGAAGACCTGACCCTGTTTTCTTCATTCAATGAATGGCTCCGGTCAACCTTTATAGCCGTATTCCCTCTTTCAAAGCCGCGAAGTACTAACAATACTCTATGATGTTTGCGAGAGTACCCACAGCAGCGAAATTCCCATAAGAACTTTTGAGAACCGGAAAAATATGCACCCCCTATCAAAAGAAATGCCAATTGCTTATATATAGTCGTGCGATCTTATCTTTTTAATTATTATAGATTTTTAAAATTCGTAATTTTATTTTTAACAAGGGATTATAGGATTTCCCGCCTGATGGAGCTGCATGTTATTTGAGCCTTAGTTTTTACGGGGTGAGGGTGACATGTAATTCTTGCGTTTTCTCCCAAAATCCGAAACCAAACTCCTGAAATATTTGGTCTCTCCCAAATAATCCAACGTAAAGGGGGTTTTGGGGCAGTATCTGAAGATTCACTGGGCATTGGATGATTTTTCCAAGAAATTCCAAAGTAGCTTGATATTGGTAAGCCTGCACCGGATTAGCTCCCCCAGCGGTTGAAACAGCCTGAGCTTGGCCAGAATCCCAAGACTGAAGCCCCAGCAACGGATATAAGTCGTACCGCAAGGTAGTAACTGAAGCGCCCGTATCAAATAAAAGGGGCAGTACGACGCGGTTTCCGCTTGGCTGTATTAGGGTAATATTGATTATAGGAAGCCAAATGCTCGCACCAGGAGCGGTGTTTACTTGGCAAAACCGGATTGTGTGCTCAAAGCTTTTGTTGATCATATGCCGTATCCCAAATAATCGGGTCACCTGGAATAAAAGTGATAAAAGGAGTCTCTATGCTTGCGTCATCGATCTTTTCCAAGAGTGTCGGCAGATTGTCTGCGTCAGCAACAACCCTTTCATTGTCTATAGCAATCCAACGGTTGATATACCGAGCCCTAATTGCACTGAGTTGATTGCTGAGCCATTCTATCGCGGCCGCTTCACGCGGTATATTTTGGTTATCTCTAATTTCGCCTATTTGCTCGGGAGGTATGAAATCTTCATCACCTATCTGCCAGTATCGAAAAAACGGCCTCCCCCTTTCGGTCAAATACCATTCGACACCGTAGGAATATAGACGATTGAGGATTTCATCGGGAGGGAGACCACTAGTTACAATCGATTCGATTATACTTTTTGTACCCCCTCCTATTGCAGTGCAGGATCCCATCATTTAGTTTCCCCTTTTTGCGGCACCTGTGGTTGAGGCTTCTCGGGTATATTGGCCTGTTTGATTAATAAGTTTCCGATATTCTTGGCGTGGGGCACACTTACGGATATGGTTGCTCTGAGGCGGGTTCTGACCATTTGGATTTGGCCACCAGGCCCTGGTGCGCCGGGAATCGTTTCATAGAATTGAAGCACAACTTCATTTCCCGTACCGATAACTTGAGCAAAATCTGAATAACAGGAGATAGCCCCCTCGGGTTGCTCGAAAATTCTATTGATCTGCGCAGGCATAGAAGGTTGTTCCTGTTCCATAAATCCCCCTTTGTTTTATCCCGTACGAATGCGGGTCTGTGTATTGTTGATAAGAAGATGCTTTTTACAAACGAGTAAACGAACTCCTCAATAATTATCACAAAATGCATAAAGTTTAAAGGTAAAATTGAAAATTATCTGAGAAACGGCCAAAATAATTTTGATGTAAAAATCGACCATATATAACGCCCTTAAGATTCTAATATTCAAAATGGTCTATACCCGACTCCACTAAACAGTTGGCAGTTTTCAGGTAACTTGCCATGATCACAAGATAACTCGAACCTGTGGTCGGTAAATGCTATATGCACCCGAGGACTTTTTGCCATAGTGCTGAGCCTGTTGAGGTCGAAAACAGGTGCAGATTGAGAATTTATGTTCAATATCATAGACAAACTGAAACCACAAGATATTGATTTTTAAGGGATGGTTTAAGAAAACATAGGGGGCGCGTCTACACTCTTGACAATAAAGGATGGGCGGACTTGCTGGACGTCAGTTTATAAG
>JABMRH010000015.1 GCA_013202725.1 Desulfobacteraceae bacterium | reverse complement strand
TCAAGAGTTGATGAACCTGACAGATTTGACTTTTTACGAGTTTGTCAAGATTTTCTTTGCCAGCCCGAGGGCTTCCTGTCTGGTGTTGATTTTATCAGACAGCCTTTCTTCTTGAACAATCCTCAGGATTTTTTTAAATAAAGGCGAAGGTGTCAGGCAGAACTCATGAATCAGGTCGTAACCTGTTATAAGGGGCGGCTTTATTCTCCCCGGCATAAAATCTGAAAAAAAATCGTGGAGCATGGCTTTTGCAAATTCGATAAACGCCGCGTCTCTTATATCCTCTCTGTTACCTTTTCCTTGAATATCAGCAATTGTGTGAAGCAGTAAAGCAGGAGTATTATCGCCACATTTTATAAAGAATCGTGTTACACTTTTTTTTGTTAATATTTTTTTTTGGTGAGATATAAAAAGAAATAACGGCCTTATATGGTTGCGGACAATAAAATCTATATAATATCTTTCACTGGTTGAAAGTTTCAGCCTTTTGCTGATTTTGTTTGCCATATCGGCCCCCTTTTTACCGTGCCCGTAAAAATGAATATTGCCTTGACTGTCGATGCTTCGCGCAGCAGGCTTCCCGATATCATGCAGAAGGATTGCGAATTTTAGAAGATGTCCTTTGTTTTTGTTAAGCTGCTTTATGTTTTGGTTGTATATTTTAGGTATATACTCCGAATGATCGTTAAGGATTTTTTCAAGACAGCAAAAAGCCTTCATTGTATGGTCAAAAACATCATAAGAATGATACCTGTTTTGCATGCATCCTTTTAATGTATCGAGCTCGGGAAAGATTTCACTAAGAAGCCCGGCGTCAGCCATTTTGGATAGATAGTAATATGCTTTATACGATCGGAGTATCTTGAAAAGTTCTGTCCTGATCCGTTCCCCTGCTGAGTTTTTAATAAGGTTTGCATCTTTTTTAATTGCGGAAACTGTTTGCGGATCGATTTTAAAATTACGCAATGCGCATATCCTGTATGCCCTTATCATTCGTATCGGATCCTTTATAAAGGCCTGTGTTGACACCATGCGAATTTTTTTGTCGAAAAGGTCCTGTATGCCGCCAAGCGGGTCGATAATTTTACCTGAAGATAAAGAGTATGCTATGGCATTGATTGTAAAATCTCTTTTATTAAGGTCATCTTCAATCGAGACATCATTTATTGATGAAATATCAAAAATTTTATCGTCTGAGACCACACGGATTATCATCTGCCCTGGTTTTCCCATCCTGATAATCCGGCCTGATGTTTTAGAGGCAATATTTTTTGCGAATTGTTCTGGATTTCCTAACACAGCGATGTCATAATCAGTTGGAGATAGCCCTAAAAGAACATCTCTGATTGAACCGCCGACAAGATATGCGTTTTTTGTTTTGGGAATAATATTTGAATTGATTTGAATCATAATACTACTAAATTCAACATATCTTAAAATTTAATTTTTTTCAATGAACCATAATAAACAAAAAAGTCGGGTAAAATTTATGCTTAAAGTTGCAGTGACAGGCTGCGCCGGTTCCGGCAAAACATCTGTTTGCAACCGTTTCAAAGAGTTGGGCGTAAAGGTCATCAGCTCAGATGTTCTTGCAAGAGAAGCGGTTGCACAGGACTCTTCTGCTTATAATAAGATTGTTAATTATTTCGGCAAAAAGGTGTTAACAAAGGATGGCAGTTTAAATCGTAGAAAGCTGCGCAGAATTATCATTAATGATAATATTGCAAGAGAGGCTCTTGAGAGTTTTGTACACCCTGAAATAATAAAACTGATGCATTCACAGATGATTAAAGCAGAAAAGGATGGCAACCATGTTGTGCTGGTAGAGGTCCCGCTTCTTTTTGAGTTGGGCATAGAGGATCGCTTCGATGTGGTTATTGATGTAATTGCAGACCATAAACTGCGTGTAAAAAGGCTTATGGATCGTGATGATGTTTCCCGCGAAGATGCCGAAGCCCTCTTGAACTGTCAATTACCGGATGAAGATAAGGCAAGACCGGCTGAATTTGTAATAAAAAATGACGGTTCATTTGCCCAGATGATACGATCTGTTGAGCATCTTTACAAAGACCTGGTTCAAAAATATGTAAAAGAGCTTGAAAGTGCTTGACAAACGCAAAATCATGATATAATTTTTCCTCAAAATTAAGGCATTAAGTCCGCGTGTTGGAGAGAATACCTCGTTAATTTCTTCAGTTAAGACCTTTGATTTAATTCCATTTTGAGACTTTTGACAGATTCCGTTTTTTTGTCTGATCTCTGTGTAAGATACAAAGCTTATATGTTTAGTGCTTTGGAAAATGCTTCCAAAGCCTTATGGTTTTAAGCTGTCGCAGCTCATAATCGGGTATATATAGAGAAAAACGGTTCGCCAAAAAAATCTTCACAAAACCCTTCTTTAACTGTTATTATATCTATTAAAAGCAAAGAGGATAAAATATTTTGAAAGGTAAAGATTTAATGAATGTAGTTAAACTAAAAGACAAGAAAATAGATGAACTTATGCAGATGGCAAAAAAGTTCAAGATTGACGGCGCTGCCGGAATGAGGAAACAGGAACTTATTTTTGCATTACTTCAGGCGCAGATTGAGAAAAACGGGCTGATATTTGGAGAAGGTACACTGGAGATACTGCCTGACGGCTTTGGATTTTTAAGAGCGCCTGATTACAACTATTTGCCGGGGCCTGATGACATATATGTATCACCATCACAAATACGTCGATTCAATCTCAGGACCGGCGACACCATATCCGGGCAGATCCGTCAGCCAAAGGAAACCGAGCGGTATTTCGCATTATTAAAAGTCGAGGCCGTTAATTATGAAGATCCGGAAAAGGCCAGGGATAAAATACTTTTTGATAACCTGACTCCGCTTTATCCGGACAGGAAGATGCTTCTTGAAAACTCTTCCGACAATTATTCTATGCGTATTATGGACCTTATGACTCCTATCGGGTTTGGCCAGAGAGGGTTGATCGTTTCGCCGCCCAGATCAGGAAAGACAATGCTGCTGCAAAATATTGCGAACAGCGTTATCGCGAGTCACAAAGATATTATTCCGTTTGTGCTCCTTATTGATGAACGGCCCGAAGAGGTTACCGATATGGCGAGATCGGTAAATGCTGAAGTTATCAGCTCAACTTTTGATGAACCCGCTGAAAGACATGTCCAGGTAGCTGAAATGGTTATTGAAAAAGCAAAGAGGTTGGTGGAACATAAAAAGGATGTGGTTATCCTTCTTGACAGCATAACCAGACTGGCGCGGGCCTATAATTCCGTTATGCCGCCAAGCGGAAAGATCCTGTCAGGCGGGGTTGATTCAAATGCGCTTCAGCGCCCCAAACGTTTTTTTGGGGCTGCCAGAAACATTGAGGAGGGCGGAAGCCTGACTATTATTGCAACAGCTTTAATTGATACAGGAAGTCGCATGGACGAAGTTATTTTTGAAGAATTCAAGGGCACAGGGAACCTGGAGCTTGTATTAGATCGCAGGCTTTCCGACAAACGGCTGTTTCCTGCGATTGACATCAAGAAATCGGGCACACGGAAAGAAGAATTACTTCTTGATAAGGAAACACTTACCCGCGTATGGATATTGAGAAAGGTTCTTTCTTCATTAAATTCTGTTGACAGTTTGGAATTTTTGCTTGAGAAAATGAGCGGAACAAAGGATAATAAATTGTTTTTGGCTGCTATGAATGCATAAAATTAACAAACAGGGGGTTTAGAAAACATGAAAACCGGGATTCATCCTGAATATTATGAAACATCAATAAAGTGTGCGTGCGGAAATGTCATTGAGGTTGGTTCTACCAAAGAGGATATTCGAGTTGAAATCTGTTCAAAATGCCACCCTTTTTTTACAGGTAAACAAAAGCTCATAGATACAGCCGGTCGAATTGAGCGTTTCCGCAAAAAATATGAAAAATTTCAGAACAATCAAAAAAAATAGCTTTTTTCTGTATACTTTATATTAGAAAATCACACCACTTTGTTTTATTCCCGTATGGGGATATGTAGTTAAAATTATGTTTGATAAATTAAAAGGGGTTGAAGAACGCTTTGTAAAGCTTGAAAAACTTTTAAGCGATCCAGGGGTATTGCAGGATCGTGATGCATACCAGAAATATAGCAGGGAGCATTCTGATTTAAATAAGATTATCAGGGTTTTCAGGTTGTATAAGCATACATTAACGGATCTCGACGACAGCATGGAGCTGTTAAGGGATGGAGACTCTGGCATAAAGGATCTGGCCCGTGATGAGGTTAATGCCCTTACACTTAAAAAGAAGGCTTATGAGGATGAACTAAAAAGGCTGCTTATTCCCACGGATCCTCTTGACGAAAAAAATGTTATCATCGAAATACGGGCCGGCACAGGCGGTGAAGAGGCGGGTCTCTTTGTGAGCGATCTTTTCAGGATGTACACCAGGTATGCTGAAGCCAGGAACTGGAAAGTGGAGATCATGAACCATCACATAACCGGTGTTGGAGGTTTAAAAGAGATTGTTGCGATGATTCACGGCAAAGGAGCATACAGCCGTTTTAAATATGAAAGCGGCGCTCATCGTGTTCAGCGTGTTCCAACAACAGAGGCTCAGGGAAGGATACATACATCTGCCGTTACTGTTGCGGTACTGCCGGAAGCAGAGGATGTTGAAGTTCACATTGATCCTGCTGATATTAAGGTCGATGTGTTCCGGTCGTCCGGCCCGGGAGGGCAATCGGTCAATACAACAGATTCTGCAGTGCGTATTACACATCTTCCCAGTGGGTTGGTAGTTACATGTCAGGATGAGAAATCGCAGCTAAAAAACAAAAACAGGGCGATGAAGGTACTCAGGGCTCGTCTTCTTGACAATATCATCAAAGAACAGGATGAACAAAGATCCGAAGAGCGGAAAAGCCAGATAGGCAGCGGAGATCGGAGCGAAAGAATCAGGACTTATAACTTTCCCCAGGGAAGGGTTACCGATCACCGTATCGGGCTGACCCTATACAAGCTGGAAGATATTTTGCAGGGTGATATAGACAAAATAATAGACGAGCTTTCAACATTTTATCAGAGCCGGGCTTTACAGAATGCAGGATCAATTGAAGACCAGCGCTCATGAATGGACCATACTTAACATCCTCAAGTGGACTACCTCCTATTTTCAAACCCACGATATAGACAGCCCAAGGGCTGCAGCCGAAATACTTCTTGCGCATGCCTTAAAATTAAACAGAATAGAGCTGTATATGCGTTACGATCAGCCACTTTCCAAAAAAGAGCTTGCGCTTTTTAAGGCCCTGATAAAAAGGAGGATAGCCAGGGAGCCTACTGCTTATATTGTGGGGGTTAAGGAGTTCTGGTCGATGGATATTGCTGTTACAAGGGATGTTCTTATCCCCCGCCCCGAGACCGAGCATCTTGTTGAGACAGCACTTTCTCTTTTGCCGGCAAATTCTTGTAATATCCCAAAACGCATTTTAGAGCTCGGCACAGGTTCCGGGGCAATAATTTGCGCTCTTGCATCGCAGAGATCCGAACATATTTTTATTGCTTCAGACCGTTCAATTAAGGCCGTTGAACTGGCCGCAAAGAATGCAACGCATCACAATCTTAATAAGAAAATCATGTTTTTTTCAGGTGATTGGTTTATGCCGTTAAAGGATGATGCTCGTCTGTTTGATATGATAATATCAAATCCGCCGTACATTAATACCCGGCTTATTAATAAGCTTCAGCCTGAAATCTCCATGCATGAACCGGTTATGGCTCTTGACGGAGGTAAAGACGGCCTTTGCCGGCTCAAACATATTATATATCGTGCGCATGCCTATCTTAAGCCTGGAGGCAGCCTTTTGTTGGAGATAGGTCATGATCAGAAAGATGATGTCGACCGGATTATCAATTCCTGTAGTCATTATGAACAGGTCGTGTTTACAAAGGATTACAGCGGACATCCACGTGTAGTTCAGATGAAAAAAAGATAACTACTCAGGTTCACAGTTCAGGGTTGATGCATTCGATTTTTTACTACGCCATCAAATTTATGTTGTGAAGTTTATTTAAATTTGATATAAAAAATAGTTTAAAACAATTGAAGATTCCCTGCAGCAAGCTGCAGGGAATCTTCGACTGTAAGGAATTTTGTCAATTTTTTG
>JABMRH010000155.1 GCA_013202725.1 Desulfobacteraceae bacterium | reverse complement strand
GTATCGGTATAAAGACGGCTTTATTTTACATCATTCCGCCAATTCCGCCCATTCAGCCCATTCCGCCGCCTCCCGGCATGCCGGACTCTTTTTTATCTTCAGGCTTTTCAGCTATCATGGCTTCTGTTGTCAGCATCAAAGCAGCAACACTTGCCGCATTTTGCAGAGCAAAACGGACCACCTTGGTAGGATCGGTAATGCCTGCTTTAATCAGGTCTTCGTATGTGTTGGTTTCAGCATTGTATCCAAAGGCGCCTTCGCCATTTTTAACCTTTTCAATTACAACGGAGCCTTCTGCGCCGGCATTGTTAGCGATCTGGCGCAGGGGCTCTTCTATGGCGCGCATAACAACCTTTACACCAAGCTTTTGGTCCGCCTTGATTTTAATCTTGTCCAGAGCGTTCAGGCAGCGTACCAGCGCCACGCCGCCGCCGGCCACAATACCTTCTTCAACAGCAGCCCGGGTGGCGTTTAACGCATCCTCGACGCGTGCCTTTTTCTCTTTCATCTCGGTTTCGGTTGCTGCGCCGACATTAATCACAGCCACACCGCCGATTAATTTGGCTAGACGTTCCTGGAGTTTTTCACGATCATAATCAGATGTTGTATCCTCTATCTGAGCGCGAATCTGTTTTACGCGGCCTTCCAGAGCGCTGCGAGCGCCGGCACCGTCAACAATAGTGGTGTTGTCTTTGTCAATGGTAATCCGTTTGGCTTTGCCAAGGTCTTGAATCGTAATGTTTTCCAGTTTGATTCCAATGTCTTCTGATACAACCTGGCCTCCGGTAAGAATCGCTATATCCTCAAGCATGGCTTTTCTTCTGTCGCCAAAACCGGGAGCTTTAACCGCGGCAACATGCAACGTTCCTCTCAGCTTGTTTACAACCAGAGTGGCAAGAGCTTCGCCGTCCACATCCTCTGCAATGATTACAAGAGGTTTGCCCATTTTGGCGATTTGCTCAAGTATGGGAAGAAGGTCTTTCATGATGCCGATCTTTTTCTCGTTGATGAGAATATAAGGATCCTCTAATGAAGCAACCATCTTGTCCGGATCTGTAACAAAATATGGAGAAAGATATCCACGGTCAAACTGCATGCCTTCGACCACCTCAAGTGTGGTTTCCATGCTTTTTGCCTCTTCAACGGTGATAACACCCTCTTTGCCGACCTTGCCCATTGCCTCGGCAATGATATTGCCTATTGTTTCATCGTTGTTTGCGGAAATGGTGCCTACCTGGGCTATTTCACGCTGATCTTTGGTCGGTTTGCTCATATTTTTAAGCTCATTGACCGCAACCTCAACGGCTTTTTCAATACCGCGTTTTATGGCCATAGGGTTGTTGCCTGCGGCAACCAGCTTTTGTCCTTCTTCATAGATAGCTCTTGCCAGCACTGTGGCGGTTGTTGTTCCGTCGCCGGCCATATCGCTTGTCTTGCTGGCAACCTCTTTCACCATCTGGGCGCCCATATTTTCAAACTTGTCTTCCAGTTCGATTTCTTTAGCCACAGTTACTCCATCCTTTGTAACCGTGGGAGAACCCCAGGATTTATCAATAACAACGTTTCTTCCTTTTGGCCCGAGAGTCACAACCACAGCATCAGAAAGGGTTTTAATCCCGTTGAGCATAGCTTCACGGGCCTTCATATTATATTTTATAATTTTAGACATCTTGATCAATCCTCCATTTATAGTATCAATATTATTATTATTCGATTATTCCGAGAACATCATCTTCACGCATGATGAGATATTCTTCACCTTCAATCTTTATGTCTGTGCCGCCATACTTACTGAACAGAATCCTGTCACCCTTCTTTATTTCAAGAGCGATTCTCTTGCCGTCATCCCCTATTTTGCCTTTACCGACAGCAATAACCTTTCCCTCTATCGGTTTTTCCTTAGCTGTGTCGGGAATAATAATTCCTCCCCTGGTTGTGGCTTCTTCTTCAACACGTTGTACTAAAATTCGATCTTGTAATGGTCTGAGTTTCATTGTTTGTAATCTCCTTTTTTCTTTTCACGAATTATCAAAATCATTTACACCAAATCCCTAACTTTGGTTTTTTGCAAAACACCCCGTGTTTGTATCTTAAATAAAATAGTTACAGATTTAAATTTGTAAAGAGCAATAAATTTAATTTTTTAAAATGTCAAAAATAAGACGACTTTTTAAAAAGTCGCCATTTTTAATCATCTTTTTTGTCTGATTTAGCTGATTTGTCGGTTTTTGAAGTCGCTGCCTTGTCTTTTGCTTTACGTGGAGCAGAAGAGCATTGGGATTTGTTTGAATAGTCTGTCACATACCATCCTGTCCCTTTTAGATGGAAACTGCTATGGGAAATAAGCTTTTGAAGCTTTCCTGCACAGTGTTTGCAGTTAGGTAACGGTTTATCAGAGAATTTTTGTATTACCTCTTCAATTTTGCCGCATTGCGTGCATTCATATTCATAAACCGGCATTGTTTGACAACCTCCTTACATAAGCTTTGTTTTGTATTATAGTAAGTGTTTTTTTATTGTCAAGCAACGGCTATCAGTTTTTTCCTGATCAGTTCCGCAATCTATCAAAGGTAGCGCTCCATTTAGCATAAAACTTTAAGACATCTGCCATTCCCGCAACCTTTACAGAGCTTAAAATTTCACGGGTTTTTTCATGCACCCGTTTTTCTTCCGCAGTTTTTTCTTCACATGAAGCATCAAAGTTCTGGATAAATTTGCTGAACCTGACAATATGAATTAATTCATGGACTACAATATATAGTATAAATGGAAAGAGTTCTATGTTGGGTGATTGTTTTAATGCTGCAAGAATGGAATGGTCCTGAAGGCATATTTTATAAAAATCATATGTTGACGAACTGAGCGATGTATCTTTTAGTCGGCCTTTATAGCGGATAATCTGTGCAAAAGGCCCGTCGGTTGTTTCATTGGGGCAAAGATCAACCAGAGTTTTAACATCATACCTGCGGTGAAGCCACTGAGCTTCCGACATCTTGTAAGAGTTGCTGACAAGTTCTTCTGCCATTGCGACTGAATTGTTTACCACTTTGAGCTGATCCGGGTTGAATTTTTCCAGTTGTTTCATCATAAATTAGCTTTTACCACTATTCATGTAAATTTTCAGATTCTCACGCAAAGCTTGCTATATTGCAGTAAGCCTTGAATAAAAATTAAAAAGGCTATACTCATTTTGATTTAAGCCAATAGCCAGTTGGTTAACAAAAATCAAGAGAGGAGCATAGCCATGAAATCTAATAAAACTGAAAAAGTTAAAATTATCAACGAAAAAACACTTATTGTTGCTTTGGATATTGGGAAAAAGGTTCATTATGGTTATTTCAGAACCCCTAAGAATCAAGATGTTAAACCGTTCCCGTTTTATAACACCGGTCAAAGCTTTAACAAATTCTGGAAAAAGCTTTGCAGGTTTAAAGAAGAACACATGCTTGATGAGGTTGTAATCGGATTTGAGTCTACAGGACCATATGCTGAACCGATATCTAATTATTTGAGAAAGAAATCGGTTAAGCTGGTTCAGGTGAACCCAATGCACACTAAAAGAATTAAAGAATTGACTGGCAATTCTCCTAACAAGACAGACAAAAAAGACCCTCGTGTGATCGCAGATGTTATTTCCCTTGGTCATGCTTTGACAGTTGTTGTTCCTGAAGGCACTGCAGCACAGCTGCGCAGGCTTACTCATGCAAGAGAACGGGCGATAGGGCGCAGAACAGCCATGAATAACCAGCTTCAGGATCTTGTTTTTGTGATATTCCCAGAACTTGGCAGTATTATTAAACCATCCACAAAGACCGGCATGTATCTGATTAAAAATCATCCTGATCCTGAAAGTATTGTATCCACTGGTATTGGGACGCTTTGTAATATCGTAAGAAAAATCAGCCGTGGAAGGTTCGGCATTGACCGCGGTAAAGAGCTTTATAATGCCGCAGAACAATCTGTAGGAATTACAGAAGGCAAAGAGAGTGTGATTTTCGAGACGAGCCATCTTGTTTCTAATATAGAAAGTGAAAACAGATATATTGAAAGTCTGGAAGAACAGATGATTGAGCATCTGGAACAGATTCCTTACAGTCACAGTATATTGTCCATAAAAGGTGTCGGGTACATAACAGCTGCCGGTTTGATAGGAGAAGTGGGCGATTTTAACAAATTTAATACAATCTCTGAAATAACGAAATTGGCAGGCCTTGATCTTTTTGAAATAAGCTCCGGCAAACATAAAGGGCAGCGCCGGATCTCCAAGCGAGGCCGTCCCATGATGCGTAAGCTGCTCTTTTTTGCAGCCATCAACATGGTCAAATCGAATGGGATTATGCATGAGAAATATAAGCAAATGCTGGACAGGGGTATGCTCAAAATGAAGGCATTGATCGCTATTGCCAGAAAGATTCTGGGCCTTATTTTTGCCATTGTCCGTAACAGCACGATGTATATAGAAAATTACACTAAGCAAAATCATTATAAATTAGCAGCTTAAGTTGTGTGAAGGCGGGGAGACCATCATTGGCGTCATTAAGGCGATACTATCGACCTTCTCGCAAAGCTTTTACGGCTCCCCGTCGTCACCTATTCCCGATAAAGCAAGGTTAGAGCTCAGTTGAGACTCTCAAATACCAGGATGGGTAAGGTGACGCTCTCTATGACTAAAGCTAAAAAACAGGATATTCAAATGCGCAATATGGTGCTTATAACCCGCAGAAAAATTATCATGTGCTCCGACGAGCTTAATGGTGGCCCATTCTCGCACATAATAATTTTCTGCTAATTTTTTTTAAATAAAACTTGACTACAATAAACCAGGCGCCAAGCTCGCAAAGAAAAAAATAAAACTTAGCGTCATGCGTGAAATATCGTATCAGGCACTCGTCATTCCCATGAAGGTGGGAATCCAGTATTTCTGGCTACTTCGGCGCTTCTGTATTCCCGCTTCCGCGGGAATGACGGCCATCTTTGCGACATTACATAGATGACAGGACACTAAGTTTTATTTTTTTCTTTGCGAGCTTGGCGCCTTCACGCGGCGCAGGCGCCTGCGCTGCACGTGCGTGAGAATCTGAAAATTGTTACGAAAGTTTTAATATGGCTGCTATGAAAATTATTGTTTTATTTATTGCCTGTCTTGCCGTTTTGTGCGGGTGCGCCATGCAGCAGGATGTTATAGCGCTCTATGATCGCATGGCTGTTCTTGAACAGCGCAATGTTGAGCTGGAGAAGGATGAGGCTCGGCTTAAATCCCTGATGCAGGAATGCATAAAAAAACAGGAAGAAAAGGAGCATTACCATAGAACCAGGTCTGCAGATATATATGTCATGTTAGACGGGCTCAGAGAGGAAATGCGGATATTAAATGGAAAACTTGAAGAGACCGGATACCTGTTAAAGCGGAGAATAGTAGCTCTTGAAGATGTGGGAGCAAAAAGGAAAGATATTTTAGGTAAAGTTGAAGAAAGATCGGCTTTAAATTATGATTGCATTGTAAATATACAGCAATATCTTGATTTAGAGTCTTCAGGCTCTGATTCAAAAACCAAGGCTGTGGGCAAAACCGAAAAGGGGCTTTCGGAAGATGAAATTTACGCATCAGCTAAACAGGCATTTGATCATGGTGATCTTGAGGCCGCTCGTGAGGAGTTTCAAAGAATAATAAAGCAATATCCAAAGTCACGGCATGCCGATAATGCACAATTTTGGATCGGTGAAATATACTATCGCGGGAAATGGTATGAAAAAGCGATATTGGAATACCAGAAGGTGATAGAAAAATATCCGAAAGGCAACAAGGTGCCGGCTTCCCTTTTGAAACAAGGGCTTGCCTTTTTAAACCTCGGAGAAAAGGCAAATGCCCGTCTTATTTTAAACGAACTGGTTGTAAAACACCCGAAATCAAATGAAGCAAAGATAGCAAAGCGGAAATTAAAGGGGTTAAAATAAAAAACACAGCGATTAAGACCATCGGCATAGATCCCGGCCTATCCGCAACCGGCATCGGCATTGTCAGAGGTATGGGGCTTAAGGTTGAAGGCTATTCCTATGGGAGCATAAATACTTCAAAAAACATTTCATTGCCGAGTCGCCTCAACCAAATCTTTTCAAAACTTCTTATTATTTTAAAAGATGAAAAGCCCGACCTTATGATTATAGAGGATGTATTTTCTCTTCATAAATATCCGAAGGCAGGCATAACTTTGGGAAAGGTTACAGGTGTAATTCTTCTTGCAGGATGCCGGGTTGATGTACCCGTAACCGAGGTTCCGGCACGTGAGGTCAAGCAGATTTTAACAGGCAACGGTAATGCCAGCAAAATGCAGCTCGAAAGGGCGGTCAGACATTTTTTAAATTTGACGACACCGATTAAGCCGCACCATGCTTCTGATGCAATTGGTTTAGCCCTTATAGGTCTTTTTCGATATCAGGACTGTTTAAAAAAACTTAAACAATGAAACCCCATAAGACAAATAAATGATAGGTTATATTGAAGGAAAGCTGCTGAAAAAAGAGGATGAGCGCATACTTCTTCTCGCCGGTCAGGTGGGATATGAAGTTTTGCTTCCAGCATTTGTTATGGACAGTTTTAAGTCAAAGGTGATCGGTGACGAGGTTTCTCTGTATATTTATTACCAACAAACCGAACGGCAACCAAAGCCTGTATTGATCGGTTTTAATCTCGAGGTAGAGAGAGAATTTTTTCAATATTTTATCTCTGTTGAAGATATAGGCCCCTTGAAAGCGGTTAAAGCCATGAGCCTTCCTGTTCGTGAAATAGCCAGGGCCATTGAATCAAAAGATGTTGCCAAGCTTAAGCGATTAAAAGGTATCGGGAACAGGACCGCACAGAAAATAATCGCCACACTTGAAGGCAAGATGAATAAGTTCGCATTAATCCGCAAAACAGAAAAGGAGTTGGAAGAGACGCCTGTCGCGCAGGATTTTTCAAGGCAGGTCTTTGATGTGTTTGTTGGTCAGTTAGGTTATAGGGCTGGTGATGCCAAGCGGATGATTTCTGAAGCTGTGAAACGCAATATAAACATATCAACCCCTGAAGAGCTCATAGAAGAGGTATATCGTGGCGAAAAGACCGCTTAGCGGCATACTTTCTGAATCAAGTTTGCCCGTTGACCTGGAATCGGAAATCCTGTCATTGCGTCCGGAAAGGCTTTCGGAATATGTCGGTCAGACAGAGATAGTTGAGACACTTGAAATCGCGATAGAAGCCGCTACGCAGCGTAAGGAGCCGATAGATCATATTCTTTTTCATGGACCTCCGGGTCTTGGGAAAACCACCCTGGCTTATATTGTTGCCAATGAAATGGGGAGCGATATTACTGTGACTTCAGGGCCGGCGCTTGAAAAAGGCGGAGATCTGATAGGAATTCTGACCCACCTTGAAGAAGGGGATGTCCTGTTTGTAGATGAGATTCATAGAATGCCAAAGACGGTGGAAGAGTTCCTGTATCCTGCAATGGAGGATTTTGCCGTTGACTTTATGTTTGATAAGGGAGCGCATGCGCGTAGCCATAGATACCGCCTGAACACTTTTACCCTTATTGGCGCAACTACTCGTGTTGGGCTGTTATCAGCCCCTTTGCGGGATCGATTCGGCATATTAAGAAGCATTGATTTTTATGGAGAAGAGGATCTTGTGAAAATCGGCAGACGTTCCGCAGACTTGCTTAAAGTCAGTATCGATGATAAAGGCGCAATTGAGCTTGCAAAGAGATCCAGAGGAACTCCAAGAATTGTAAACAGACTTCTTAAACGCGTAAGGGATTATGTCCAGGTTCGGGCAGATGGAAAAATTACAAAGAAGACGGTCGAAGAGGCTCTGTCTCTGGAAGGGGTTGATAAAAAGGGGCTGACTCGTCTTGATCGCCGATATCTTAAAACAGTAATCGAGTTTTATCATGGCGGTCCGGTCGGTATTGAAGCGATTTCTGCGACACTTCAGGAAGAGGCGGATACGCTCGTTGATGTTGTTGAGCCATATCTTCTTAAAATCGGTCTGATTATAAGGACTCCATCAGGAAGAAAGGCTACTGAACCGGCATACAGACACCTTGGCTTTAGTATTCAGCAACGAGAAGCTCAAAGGTGAAAGCTCAAAGCATAGAGCAAAGAGCAAAGAGCAACACCCCCCAAAATCCCCCCTTCAGGGGGGGGCTAAGGGGGGTGTTAACCAGCAACGAGCTATGTCAATAATTACTCTTATTACCGATTTTGGTGTTGATGATGAGTATGTTGGTGTCATGAAGGGCGTTATCCTTTCCGTTAACCCTGCCGCAATTATCGTCGATATTACTCACCATATCGAGCCTCAGGACTTAATCCAGGCCGCATATATCATAAAATATTCTTTCAAATATTTTCCTGAAGGAACAGTTCATGTTGTTGTTGTAAATCCGGGAGTCGGGAGTGAGCGTGCAATAATCGCCCTTGAAATGACGGGACATATTTTTCTTACGCCGGATAATGGAGTTTTAACCTTTTTAATGGATGAAGCTAATATCGGCTCGATCGTTCGCGTTGAGAACTCACGTTATTTTTTAGAATCTGTAAGCCGAACCTTTCACGGAAGAGATATTTTTGCTCCTGTTGCCGCGCACCTGTCTAAGGGGATTGGGATTAAAGCATTAGGTGTGCCAATAGATAGGATAGATTTAGAAAGGCTGTCTGTCAAACATGCCGGCATTTCAAGCAGCGGCGAACTTGTGGGGACTGTTGTATCTGTTGATAGATTCGGCAACCTGATTACAAATATAGACGCAAAGAGCCTTGATAAATTTTGTAAGGCCTGCAAAGAAGAAAGATTGGAATTCAGGATAGGCAAAAAGAAAATTATTGGATTATCAAAAACATATGAAAACGTATTGCCACAAAGCCCTCTTGCCATTATCGGCAGCAGAGGATATCTTGAAATAGCTGTAAATTGCGGCAACGCAAGGCGCTATTTTACGGCCGACAGGGGGGATACTGTTGGAGTGGTATCAAACAACTTATAGGTTTTTTTTAGAGAAGGTGATGGCTCGTTATATCAAGATGCGGATATTTTATATATGGCTTGCGGTGATTATGTTACCGTTAATTAGCTCCGGAGTTTCAGCATCGTTGAAGGCCGTTGCAAGCCATGAACCGAGCATGGTCAAAGTGCCGGACGTGCTTATTTCATTTGATAATGACGGCAGTACAAAATATGCGATGGTGGTTGAAAAGGATACTCAGCAATTACTTGTCTATTCTTATGATGATTATGATGATTCCTTTAAGAAAATGTATAGTTTTAAATGTTCAACCGGCGAGGCGGCCGGGAGGAAATTCCGCTCCGGAGACAAAAAAACTCCTGAGGGGCTCTACTTTTTCACCAATAAGTATAAAAAGAGGGATCTTTCGCCAACCTATGGAACCATGGCCTTTCCTATTGATTATCCTAATTTTTTTGATTGCGTTGAAGGCCGCGTAGGCCATTCAATTTGGCTTCATGGAACCAACCAGTCTATAAAAGCAAGGGATTCAAACGGGTGTATTGTGCTGGCAAACCAGGATATTGATAGACTGGCAAAATATATTGTCTTGCATAAAACCCCTATTGTCATTGTGGACAAGCTTTCGTATGCTTCTTTTGATGATAAGAGCAAGATAAAGAGTTCTATCTTTAATTTGCTTAAACAATGGAACCATGCGCTTGAGAACGGCACTTATCATGAATATCTGGAGTGTTATGCTCCTGAATATTTGCCTGATATTTCCTGGTGGACCGAGTGGAACAAAGTTAAAAAGATTTATTCTGCGTCTAATCTGGATCTATCTGTTGAAATAAAAGGAAGATCGATTTTAAGGCATAATGGGATTTATGTTATCTTGTTTGATCAGTTTGTAAGATCATCAGGCAAGGAATTATATGCAGGAAGCAAAAAACTTTATTTGGCAAATATGGGAAATTCCTTCAGTATAGTCGGCGAAGAATCTCATGGAGCTCAAACAAATCAACAAAATAGCAATCCGCTTATTTCAGCAGGTCTTAACCTGAAAAGGTTGCTTGGAGATAAGCATGAAATTACAAACCTTGTTGATGAGTGGTTGAAAACGTGGTCTGCAAAGGATATTAGGCAATACGGAAGTTATTATTCAAGCGACTTCCGTTCCCAGGGAATGAATCTCAAAGCATGGCTTAACTACAAAGATAGATTGAATAGTAAATACGATTTTATTCGTGTTTCAAGAGATAATCTGATTATTAAAAAATTAGGAAATAAAACTACAGTTTCATTTGTTCAGACTTATATGTCGAGTGCATTCAAGGCAAAGGGAATAAAAAAACTTATATTAGTACAGGAAAAGGACGGATGGAAGATCTTTCGAGAAACCTGGCAAAAGTTGTAAAAGAATACATACTGCCAAAGCCGTCAAAAAGAGATAGCTCCTGGAGTATTTTGTTTTTAGGGGATCGGGGGCATATAATATCGATAAAAAGGCCCAAAATGGTGGTGATTACATTAGCGATTATACTGGTTATCGCTATAGTTTCTTTTTCCTGGTTATTGATTGTTTTCAAAAGCACAAGAGAAGATAATAAGAATTTGAGCAATGCTTTGGATATTTCGCGCCAGGAGGTTATGTCTTTGCGTGATGAAAAGGATTTGCTGATGGTGCGTCTTGTTGTGGCGGAAGCCAAGATTAAAAACAGAGACGCCGATATATTGCCTGATTCAAACTCTTTTGTTGAAACCGCAGATTCCAAAGCGATTGACAAAACTGCTTCTTTGCCGGACAAGAATCAGGTCGGAGAGAAAACAGATCTTGCCGGGCCTGAAAAGCTTCAGAGAACCGATATCGAGGATTTTAGTATTTTATTTGAACCTGACACCGCTGCATTGAATGTTCAATTTAAAATAATAAATACCTCTCAAAATGACCAACCTGTTTTAGGGCATGCATTTGTAATACTAAAACAAAACGAAGATGATCAAAGTAGCTGGCTGACATTTCCACCAGTGTCTCTGGTTTCAGGGAAACCTGCCAAGTTTAAAAAAGGGCAGTATTTTTCAATATTGCGTTTCAAAATCATTAAATTCAAAACACAGAATGAAGCTGACCCAAAACGATTTAAAACAGCTACGGTATTTGTATTTGCCACAACAGGTGAACTGTTGCTTGAAAAGAGTTTCCACATAGAGATTAAAGAGACTGTTTCAGACCTAACACCTAACACCTAACATGTTTCGTAAAAAAAGTTTTTTGACTTTTTACGAAGCCGTCAAACGCTTTAATAGCGTATATTTTAGTAGGCAATATTGCTTAAGAAAAACAAAAAAACCGGATTTTACATGGGCTGCAGAAACATAATTGTTGCGTTTTTAATTACTGCTGTTTTTTTTCTGCCGGGTATTGCCTCAGCACAAAAAAGAATCCATACAATATTTTTTGAGGGCACAGATCATGAACTTCATGTGTACAATATTTATGGTGAAATTCCAGGAAAAACGCTTCTGCTTATAGGCGGCATACAGGGAGATGAGCCAGGAGGCTTTCTTGCTGTTGACCATTATGCAGATATCAGCCTGGCCAAAGGGAATCTGATAGTCGTGCCAAGAGCCAATTTCCAGTCCATTGTTTTATATCGCCGAAAAATAAATGATGATATGAATCGGAAGTTTGGAGAAGACCGTAAAAATAACTATGAAACTAAGATCGTTGAAATCTTGAAAAAACTGATTAATGAAAGTGATTGTCTGCTTAATGTGCACGATGGATCAGGTTTCTATTCTGACAAATGGGAGGGGCCTGAAAGAAATCCAACAAGATATGGCCAATCGATTATTGCTGATTGCGAGTCCCATGTAAATTCTGAAACAGGGCAGACCCTTTATCTCGGGGATATGGCAAGATCGGTAGCCGCAAAGATCAATAAGGATATAAAGGATTCCGCTCATTACTTTTCTTTCAACAATCACAGAACAATCGAAAAAACCTCGTTGCATAAGGAGCAACGCAAATCTGCAACCTATTATGCTTTGTATAAACGCGGGATGCCGGCGTTTGGGATTGAGACCAGCAAATCGCTGCCTCTGCAGATGAAGGTGCGACATCATCATCTTGCAATTAATGCATTTATGGAAAAATTCGGAATTGTTCCTGAGACGCCGGGCCTGAACCTTGATAAACCTCTGCTTGATTATCTGATTATTTCGGTAAATGATTCTTTCCCGATAGTTGTTGAAAACCAGCAGACGCTGAATATTAATTCCGGAGATACTGTTTTAATATCGCATATAGAAGCTAATTACGAGAGAGGTCTTTCTGCAGATATTATCGGCTATGGAACTCTTCACGATATGCGAAAGAAAATTAGAATAACCGGGCCTACACGAGTTGTCGCAAGAAAAGATTTCTTTTCATGTGGAAGCGTTTATATGGCAATTAATAAAAGCAAAAAAAAGATGGCTCAAGGTGTATCGATCACAAAAAGGCCGTTTTTGACTCCGCAGATAGATTCCTTTAAAATAAAAATTAATGGCAAGGAACATATATTCTCAAATAATGAGCATGTTAAACTGATCAAGGGCGATAGGTTTGAAATTGTTGATGTAATCGGCGGTCCCGGAGACCCTGCAGATATGATCGTGAACTTTAAAGGCTATGTCGGCAACACCAGTCATAATACCGGAGAAGACAGGGGGTATGTAGTTAACACGGCCAGAGATCTATGGAAACGTTATTCTCTGAACAAAAAGGGGATTGCCTATCGGGTTATAGTTACCTATAATGAAAAACAGGCAGGCGAATTGATTATTGATTTGAAAGAGTCTGTTTTACAATAGATACTTGGTCTCGTTGTGTGAACGTACTTTTATAAGAGTGCTCGCTTTTGCGGTTCAGGAGAGGCATCATGTTGAACAAATCGGATAATATTTCTATTATTGATGAGGGGCTGACAGTTGATGGCACGGTTTCTGTTAAAGGAAAATTGATAATAAAGGGGGCTGTGAAGGGAACCCTTATCGGAGAAACAGTGATTGTTGCCGAAGGAGGGGTTGTTTGCGCTGATACTAAGGTTGCAAGTATAACAATGGGCGGAAAATTTGAAGGGGACCTGAATGCGTCTAAAGAGCTAATTATACTTTCAACAGGAAGCTGTGACGGCAGGGTCGTATGTAAAAGTCTTGTTGTTGAGGCCGGTGGAATATTAAATGCCGAGGTAAATTGTATTTCGAAACAGGAACCAATAAAATAAAGAGATTTTTTTAGACTTCATCATTTTCCCATTTGAATTTTGCATAAAGTGGGTAGTGATCTGACGGATAAACTCCATCAATTGTATCATATATTATTTTGCATTCCCGAGAAATAATCCTGCCGCGATAAAGAATCCAGTCAATATGATTTCCGTTAATATTTCCTGTAAATCCATGATGGGTGCCCGGATAAGGCTCCTTGAAAATGTTTTTAAAATATAGCCGGTTAGTTTTTTGATCCTTTCCTGTGAAAATCATGTAACATGGATGGTATGGTGTTGCATTAAAGTCTCCCATGAGAATTACGGGCGGCTCAGCCGGCAGGTGTGATAGCTGTTTCATAATCAGCTTGGCGCTTTTGGTCTGGACTGCGGCATCAAAATCAAAGTGGGTGTTTATATATATCAAAATCCGGTTTTTATTTTTGAACATTCCAATAGTACATTGCCTGGGCCAACGACTTTCACGGGAACGGCTGGGCGTCATTGGAGTTGGGCTCAGGAAAAAGTGCTCATTATGAATGCATTCCCAGGTTTTTTTATAGAAAATAATATTGTTTTGCCAAAAGGACGGAGCAGGGCTTCTCTTCCCGATAAAGTTGAATTCAGGCAGGATATCTTTGAGAAAATCTGTCTGGAAATCGTTTGCTTCCTGAAAACCGACAAAGTCTACGCTATGGTTTTTGAAAAGATGGGGAAAGCATTTTTTCCGGTGATTCCAGCTGTTGGGGCCGTCATCTGCCAGACCAAAGCGCAGATTTAGTGTTAATGTGGAAAATATATTATCCATAAGCCGACAAACCGATTAAAGCCCTCAATTTTACTTCGATTCCAAACCGCTTTATTTTGCAAAGGCCTCTCAAAGAACTAAGCTTACCCATTTTTTTTCTATTATCAAGAAAAAAGTTGGCAATGAGAGCTTTGCAAAAGCCACCTTTTGCCTTTGCCAAAGTACTCTGGCGGATCAGACTCAAATTTTGGCACGCAGTGAAGCGGAAGCACTATCCTGCGGAATTCCCCTTGAATTTGAACAAAATTAAGCATTTTTCAAAGGTCTCGAATATAGAGTTTGTTATGATATCAAATAGATATAAATCAAAATAGGATTTTCCAGAATGATGGATAAATGAAAAATTTGCTTGACAAGGCCTTGTATTATCGGATAGATAAGTATTCCTATCTAATAAGTAGGCTTAATAGGCCAAAGATTTTTGATCACTGAAAAAGTGATAATGTTACAAGTAAGTTAGTTTTTTCTATTGAGGGGGGGGCTATGTATGAATTTGTAAGTGGGCCATTGGCCTTGATTTCATTTGCTATCTTTTTTATCGGGATTATCGCCAGAATCGTTTTATATGTAAAAGGTCTTGATTGGCAGCTCGATAGGGTGGCTTATTCTGAAAAGCTTGGCGCCGGGATTAAGGGAGCTGCAAGATCTCTTTTCCATTGGTTGTTGCCACTCAATCGGACAACTGCAAACCATCCGATTTTTATGGGTGTAACATATCTTTTCCATATATGCCTTGTCATAGCTCCGATCTTTCTGCTTGCTCATGTAGTGCTGATAGAAGAATCGTGGAACATAAGCTGGGTTACCTTGCCCGACAAGGTAGCAGACTATATGACTTTAGCAGTAATTGCCGCAGGAATCTTCTTTTTAATTCGTCGTCTGGTTGACCCCAATGTCAAGATTTTAACAACTGTGTCGGATTATATTGTTCTGGCTATTGCATTAGCCCCTTTTATTACAGGCTATATTGCCTATCATCAATTAGAATTGGGGGCAGGATACAAATCTTGGTTAATTATACATATCCTCTGCGGCGAAATTATGCTGATAGCAATTCCTTTCACAAAACTTTCGCATTTCGTTCTCTTCTTCTGCTCCAGAATCCAGCTCGGCATGGATTACGGCATAAAGAGAGGAGGGGCGAAAGGCAGGGGGATTGCCTGGTAATAGTGGTTCTGTAACGCATTATTATTAATAATTTTATTAATGGAGAGATAACCATGGCACAAGAAGCAAAAAACCAGGACCTACCACCTCTTGTCACCAGAAAAGCTGTGAAGACCAAAAAAGAGCTCGATATCTTATTGGCAGACAAGGGCATAAGGTATTATGAGGAGATGGAAGTATTTCCCGTTGACACAGCGGCCTTAAAGAAAACCTTAGATGCTACATGTAAATCCCGCCTTCGTACCTGGCTTGAAATTTGCGCTCATTGCAGTTTGTGCGCTGACAGCTGTTTCTTTTATCTTGCAAACGACAATGATCCAAAGCAGATACCATCTTATAAAATAAAATCCACACTTGGCGAGCTGGTAAAAAGAAAGGGAAATGTAGATACTCAATTCATGATAAATTGTATGGATACAGCATGGGGCAAATGCACCTGTTGTAATCGTTGCGGAATGTATTGTCCTCATGGCATTGATATGGGGGTCATGTTCGGCTATTTGAGAGGTCTGTGCTTTTCGCAGGGTTTTGTGCCGCATGAGATGAAAATCGGATCATGTATGCATTGGCTATATAACGCACAGATGGATGTTACCGTAGAAGACTATGTTGAAACCTGTGAATGGATGGCGGAAGAAAACGAGGAATATTATCCCGGCCTTGAAATTCCTGTTGATAAAGTGGGGGCGGATATTATGTATGTAGTAAATGCCCGTGAACCAAAACATTATCCACAGGATCTTGCAGAGGCTGCAATTTTGTTCCATTTAGCCGGTGAGAGCTGGACAGTCCCCAGCAAAGGCTGGGAAGGAACAAGTTTGGCTATGTTTGCCGGTGACTGGGCATGTTGCAAACAGCAGGTAGAAGGTGTCTATGCGGCAATGGAAAGGCTAAAAGTAAAGAGATATGTTGGCACAGAATGTGGCCATCAGCATCGTGCAACTATTACCGAAGGACCTTATTGGGCTGGACGAAAAAGCGGCGAGCCGCCTGTTCCGGGATTTCATTACGTTGAGTGGGTATTAGAGGCGCTGGAAACAGGAAAGCTTAAGCTGGATCCAGCCAAAAAAATCAAAGAACCTGTCACGCTTCAGGATCCGTGCAACTATGTTAGAAATCATGGCTTGACTGATGTTACAAGAAAAATCATGTCGTATATAGCAGAGGATTTCCGTGAAATGAGCCCGAACCGTGAACACAATTTTTGCTGCGGCGGCGGCGGCGGCATGAACGGTATTGGACGTTATAGAAAAGAAAGAAACATAGGCTTGAAAGTCAAACGTGATCAGATTCTGGCCACCGAAGCAAAATTTGTGGTTTCCGCGTGCCATAATTGCTGGGATGCAATCAGGGACCTGGAAGAAGTTTACAAAATTGGAATCAAATGGAGTTTCCTGAAACCTATTCTTCTCGATATGGTGATTGTGCCGGATCATTTAAAACCAAAAGAAGAATAATTATTGTACATGAGAATAAAAAATTTGAGGCGGATTGGAATGAAAAAAAGTAAGGTAGCATTATATATAGCGATAGCAGGTTTGTCGTCTCTTTTTATCATCGGCGCTGTATATGCTCAGGATGACATAAAAAGCCTGAAACATGATATCTTTGTGGAACGTGAAAGGCCGGCGGCTCTTTTCCCGCATGCACTTCATACTGATAAAGCAGAAATCGATTGCCTGAAGTGTCATCATATATACAAAGATGGTGAAAATGTCTGGGATGAGTCCGAAGAGTCCGACTGCACTGCATGTCATAGTCTTAAGGCAGATGATAAAAAGCTGCCAGCGATGAGAGCATTTCACGCTAATTGCAAAGAGTGTCATGCAAAGGAAGACAAGGGCCCGCTTACATGCGGTGAGTGCCATCCCAGGAAAAAGTAATTTGAGCGACATACGGCGTTAACCTTGACAAAAGACCACAAAGCTTGTTATTTTTAAATTTATACGCTTTTGCAGTTCAAATTCCTGTGGTTAATCCGCCTGAGATCGCTTTTCTCAAAAAAAGAAGCAAGAGGGTAAATCTAATAAATGAGGCTGTCAACTAAATCGCGCTATGGCACCAGGGCTATGCTGGACATAGCTATAAATTATGAAAAAGGCCCTGTTTCCGTAAAAAGTTTGGCCCAACGCCAGGATATTTCCGTTAAATACATGGAACAATTAATCCCGCTATTGAAACTGGCAGGCCTCATCAGGAGTGTTCGTGGAGCTGGAGGAGGATATATGCTCAGCAAAGATGCTGATCAGATTAAGCTGCGTGATATTATCGATGCTCTGGAGGGCTCCATATTCCCGGTAGATTGTGTTGATAATCCTGAGACATGTGATCGAGCTGAGAAGTGTGTTGCTCATGAGCTATGGAAAGAGATACAAGATACAATAAACAATATGCTTGGTTCCTTAACACTTGCCGATATGGTTAAACGTCAGCTTAAAATTAATAAAAACCTCGCCTCGAAAAACAATTTCTGCAAAACAGGAACGTAGCGTAGTATACAACTGGATCAAGTTTTCATTCCTTACTTTACTTTTAATGTGTGATCTCTGAAGGCCAGACAAATATTTTACCCTCTTTTTAAGAGACCTTTGAAAAATGTTCAATTTTGCTCAAGGCCAAGAAAGGCGATCCGCCACCGAACTTTGGCGGATTAACCTGACGCTGGAATTGGGCCAAAGGGGAGATTTGCATAGGTCTCATTAAAGCCCCCAAACCGAAGGGAGGTGGTGGTCGGAAGATAAGATATTTAAG
>JABMRH010000154.1 GCA_013202725.1 Desulfobacteraceae bacterium | reverse complement strand
GGGTTGTGCTCAAGCCTTCCATGACTACTCCCTCCGTTAATTCATTGAGTTATTCTATTACTTATGTTTCGATCCTACTCTTGTCCCGGTCTGGCTCAGTTGTCGTTGCCTTCCTGGATTCCCGCTTCCGCGGGAATGACAAAAAGGGTAGAAATTCTACTTTTTACGAATTCATCAAAATAAGGATAACCAATTAAAATGGTAACAGAAAGAGATATTGTGCTTATATATTCGGAGGGTACACCGCTTACCTTTGCAAGAATAGAGGAAATATTACCGGATATAAAACCAAACTGGTATCATGTAAAGCTGCTTATTCTCCAGATACCCCTTCATCCTGTCACATGGATTTTAAGAGATTCATATATTAATGGTGAAGAATTTACAATGGATGGAAGAAAAGTACGTTTGGAGCTGATAGAATGCCCGGAAATTGCTGAAAAACCTGACATGCATGAAGAAAAGGGCCGGTCATCCCGGGGCTCAAAAAAGGGAAAGTTAATATTACTGAAAAATCGAAAGAAGGTATGAATAAAATAGTAATTTCCGCTTCGCGCAGAACAGACATTCCAGCCTTTTACATGCGCTGGTTTATGGAGCAGATTCAAAACAAATACTTTGAAGTTATAAATCCATACAACAGGCATGTATCAGTAACTCCTGCAACACCCGATATGGTTCACACCATTGTGTTCTGGTCAAAAAATTTTGGTCCCTTTATAAAGGGCAAATTCAGTGAAAAGCTTATAGAAATGGGATTTAATCTCTTTTTTAATTTTACCATCAATTCGGATTCGCCCGTGCTTGAGCCTAATGTGCCCCCTTTAAAGGAACGCCTTAAACAGCTTGACTTTCTTTGCAATAATTTTAATCCGGAAGTAATTAACTGGAGATTTGATCCAATATGTTTTTACAAGACAAACAATGGAGGTATTAAGGACAATCTGCATGATTTGCCTGTAATTGCACGCAGGGCTTCCGAATACGGTATCAGAAGATGTATTACCAGTTTTATGGATGATTACCGGAAAATTCGCAAAAGGACCGCATTAATTCCCGGTTTTTCATTTATAGCTCCGCCTATTGACAGGAAAAAAGATATGATTCTAAGAATGGAAGAGAAGCTAACTGCGGAAAAGATTGAGCTATATGCCTGCTGTGAAAAAGATCTGATAGATATTCTTCCCGCAACCTCGGGTATAAGAAAAAGTTCATGCATACCAAATGATCTTCTAATCAAAATATACGGCGGCAGTCTTTCCCTCAAAAAAGACGCAGGCCAAAGGATAAAGAATGGATGCGGATGCATGGTCTCGAATGATATAGGATCATACAACCTTCATCCATGTTATCATAACTGCCTTTTCTGTTATGCAAACCCTTGCTCTGTTTCATAAAATAATCAAATGAAAATCGGTTCTCTTACTCTCGACAATATCACAATATTAGCCCCTCTTGCAGGAATTACCAGCCTGCCTTTCAGGGTTCTCGCCAAAGAAGCGGGCTGCGCGCTTGTCTGCACCGAAATGATAAGCGCTAACGGACTTGTCCGTGGATCAAAAAAAACCAAACAAATGCTCGAAAGCCTGCCCGAAGAAAAGCCTCTGTCTGTTCAGATATTTGGTTCAGATCCCGCTGTAATGGCTGAAGCAGCTCAGATAGTTGAATCCTCGGAAGCGGATTTGATTGACATCAACTTTGGCTGCGCGGTAAAAAAGGTGGTTAAAACAGGCGCCGGCGTTGCGCTGATGCAAAGACTCGATAATGCAGAAGCCATTATTAAGGCTGTTAGAAAAGCCGTCGATATCCCGCTTACAATAAAAATCAGGACAGGATGGGATAGCTCGGGCAAACAGGCCTTAAAACTATCCCAACTGGCAGAGGAATGCGGTGTGGACGCAATTGCCGTGCATCCACGCACAGCCTCCCAGGGATTCAGAGGCAAGGCAGACTGGTCAATAATTACGGCGATAAAAAAAGTTATTGCCATCCCTGTTATTGGAAACGGAGATATTGTTACTGCTAAAGACGCTGTGGAAATGCAAAGGATTACCGGCTGCGATGCAATTATGATTGGAAGAGCGGCAATCGGGAATCCATGGATTTTCTCCCATGTCACAGCCCTTATAAAAGGCAATGACGTATCGCCGGTAGATATTGCGCACCGGTTTGAAGTTATGATAAGATATTGCAAAATGTCTATTCAATGTTTTGGAGAAAAAAATGCCTGCAGGATATTGCGCGGTCGTCTTGGCTGGTTTGTCAAAGGCTTGCGTTTTAGCAGTAAATTCCGCGAATCAATAAAGCGGATTTCGTCTGAAAATGAAACAATAGAATTAATCAAAGCATATATGGAATTATTGCAACAGGAGAAAGAGATATGAACGGATTACTTTTTATTGATGATGAAGAAGGTGTGCGACGTTCGGTAGTTCGCGCTCTTAAGAAGGAACCTTACAATATCTATACGGCAGATAATGGTGAAAGGGGCATAGAATTTATTAAGGGAAATATTTTTGATGTTGCAACCGTAATATCGGATTACAAGATGCCCGGGTTGAACGGGCTTGAAACCCTTACCCGCATAGCTTCAATAAACCCGGAGATAACGCGTATTATCCTAACCGGGTATGCCACTATGGAAGCGGCAATCATGGCAACAAATGAGGGAATCGACGGGTTTTTGACAAAGCCTTTTGACAACATTGAACTAAGAGCCAAAATTCGTGATATCTCAATGCGAAAGTATCTGAAACAGTTTGTATCCGAACAGGTTTACAAAGAGCTAAAAAACTCATCAGGCGATCTAAAGCCAACATTTCATGAAGCATCGATTCTGTTTTCAGATATTCGTGGGTTCACCCAAATGTCACAGGCGATCTCACCTGAAGAGATTGTTGCCTTTTTGAACAACCGGTATTTTACACCAATGGGAGAGATAGCTTACCAGTTTCAAGGAACTGTTGATAAGCACATAGGAGACAGCATCATGGTGATATTCGGTTCGCCTGTAACACGTAACGATGATACGGCCAGGGCTGTTAAATCCGCCATCGCAATGCAAAAAAAAGCAATGGAGATCAACAGTCAAAAAAACGGCTTAAAGCTGAAGATAGGAATCGGAATAGCAACAGGAAAGGTCTTTTCCGGAGTGTTGGGTTCATTGAGAAAAAAGGAGTTTACCTCAATAGGAATGGCCGTTAATATTGCATCACGATTGCAAAGTATAGCCAAAGAAGGGGAAGTTCTTATAGCCGAAAGCACATTTCAAAAGATATCCGATCAGAAAATTACTGAACAAATTGATGTCGAGACTCTGCCGCCTGTAAAAATCAAAGGTGTTGATGAACCTATTAGGGTGTACAGGGTAACTGTTTAAATTATTGTTTTATTCTAATCGAACTGCCGGCTTTTATTGCATCTCCTGTAACCAGGACGGCGTGGGCCTTGTCAGGATAAACATCTGTTATCTTGATCTCGCCGGTTTTAAGCCCGGGCAGAAAAAACCTCAGGCCATCTTTTCCCTGGATTATCTTTCCGCTCTCATAAACTTCGAGCATATCGCCGCGTAAAAGCCCGGCTCTTCTTCCAGAAGAAATTATAATTTTATCATTTGCTATTGAAACAACATATCCTTTCCAGGGCAAAATACCGACAGTATCGCAAATCTTTTCACCCATGGCTTCTGCAATATGTGCCAGGGCATTCTTTAGCGCGGTTGTATCTTTTATCTTTTTTGCTTTTATTGACGCAAACTCTGATTCATCAATCCTGACTTCATAATCAAAACTCTCATCAAGAAGTTTTGCGCCTGTTTCAACATCGTAAACTTCGCAGCTTATAAGCACCCGCAGAAAATTCCGGTCATCTTTCAGCCACAGGAACCCCTGTTTTTCTTTATAAACCTTTATATCTATAAAAGCTCCGGTTATAATCGCATTCAGGCCGAGCCGCCGGCCTGCCCTTGCCAGAGCAAGATTGTCAAGACGGCCTGTTTTCTGCAATAATGGTCTGGTTAAAAAATCGGGACATCCTGCATCTCCCGGCTTTATGAGCAAGATGTCTGAACATGCCTTGTTTATGGTTTCAGCAAGATTTTTCTGAAACAATTCTTCCAGGTTTTGATTGGTGCAAGAAGTATGGTTTGCAAAAAAAGAAATTGCGATCCTTTTTTTAATATCATCTGGAGCTGTTATATCCCGGACTATCTTCTTTGTACTTTTTTTGATGGACGAATATGTGGAACATCCGGTAATCATAACTATTGAAAATAAAAAAAAGATAACAGCAAAAACAGTTCGAATATATGCAGCAGTATTATGAATCCTCATTTTTCCTCTCGTATATTGCGGTAACCGTGGTAGTAATTCCGCCACGCGCTGTAAAATCTCCTGTAACTTCCATCCTCTTTGGATCAAGCAGGCTAACCAAATCATTTAGAATATGGTTGGCCAAATGTTCGTAAAAGATACCGACATTTCTGAATTGCAACATATAAAATTTTAGCGACTTTAATTCAACAATCTTTACATCCGGCGTATATTTAATTGTTATGCATCCAAAATCCGGAAGACCTGTCATAGGGCATACTGATGTGAACTCAGGTTGTTTTATTACAATATCAATATCCCTTTGACCCTTATATTTGTACTCCAGAGCGGTCAGGATATCTGTTTTCACTATATCCGGCTTGTCTGTCTTATAACTGACTTGTTTTTTCGGCATACTGCAAGTACCTCATTGTGATACGAAACGTGTTAGGTGTTAGGTGTTAAGTGTTAAGGGTATGAT
>JABMRH010000153.1 GCA_013202725.1 Desulfobacteraceae bacterium | reverse complement strand
TCTTATTTTTTCAATAGGTTGCAGAATATAGATTTCTCGTTTCACTCGAAATGACAGGCTAAAGGGACTTTTTACGAGTTCATCAAAAAGACAGAGCAAAGCGATTCCACAAATCAACAATCAACAATCCAGGAGGTGTTGTGGATTTTTCAATCATCAATCATAAATCATCAATCATCAATCCATACCTGCCTTATCCGGTTCGTATAGACGAAATAATAACCGAAACCGAAGATAAAAATCTTAAAACATTCAAGTTGGTCTTTTTAAACCCTGATGACCAAGAAAAATTTTCATATAAGGCCGGACAGTTTGCAGAACTTTCTGTTGCGGGAAAAGGAGAGGCGCCTATAGGGATTGCCTCTTCACCCACGGAAAAAGGATATCTAATGTTTACCATCAACAAGGTCGGGTTGGTTACAACCGCCCTGCATTGCATGAAACCTGGAGATATTATCGGTATTCGCGGGCCTCTCGGCAACAGTTATCCCTGGGATATTCTAAAAGGAAAAAATGTCGTGATAATCGGCGGCGGCTTTGCCTTTACCACACTTCGCTCCGCCATAGTATATATGCTTGATCCTGTGAATCGCCCGAATTTCAAAGAAATCCATGTAATATACGGCGCTCGGTCTCCCGGAATGCTCCTTTACAGGGATGAACTTGCTGCGTGGGAAACTCGTGATGATATTAATATGCATATTACGGTTGACGGCACAGATGATCCGGACTGGAAATATAATGTCGGGTTTGTGCCGACCGTCACCGAACAGAAAGCGCCCCAGGGAAATGATGATACATACGCCATTATTTGCGGCCCGCCGATCATGATAAAATTTACCCAGCCGGTATTAGACAAGCTCGGCTATTGCCATGACAATATTATTATGTCCCTTGAAATGCGCATGAAATGCGGTATCGGAATTTGCGGCAGGTGCAATATCGGAAAAGAATTTGTATGCAAAGACGGGCCAATTTTTACGCTGGCCCGGTTGGATAGGATGCCGCAAGAATATTGATGGCTTTGTAAAAAGTCTCCTAAAGTTGTCATTTCGCGCTGCCGTGGCGGGGTAACACATTGAAAAAATAAGATTTCTCCCTGCGGTCGAAATGACAGATCCGCCGAATTCGACTTTTTACGAATTCATCATGTTTTAATATTGACATTTATTAATTAATAATATATTATACATAGTAAATTAATAGGAGATTAAAAGGCGGAAAGCCATAATAATTATTTTATTTTTTACAAAGGAGGATTTTTTTTAATGGAAACTGTTGAATACATGGGTAAAACATTTAGCGTAGATGAGGACGGGTTTATTGATGATTTTAATAACTATTGTCATGAGTGGGAACAGTGGGTCAAAACTGTAGAGGGAATTGAGGAGATAAATGATGAGCATAGGAAGCTTGTCTCGGTTCTTCGTGACTATTACGAAAAAAACGGAATTGCTCCAATGGTTCGGATACTTTCCAAGGTTACAGGATTCAAACTGAAACATATATATGAGCTTTATCCGTCCGGACCAGGCAAAGGAGCATGTAAGATGGCCGGTCTTCCAAAACCTACTGGATGCGTCTAAGTCAAGCAAACAATGGTCTGTTTAACACATTTTTAACTAAAAAAGCCCTGCATATTATGCGGGGCTTTTTTTATTAAGGTAAAAATAATCATGTCTTCAATGGATGACATAGACAGGGAAATTCTAAACAGGATACAGTCCGACTTTCCGATAACCACCCGCCCCTATCTTGCCGTGGCAAATAATCTGGGTCTTTCCGAAGATGATGTTTTAAAGCGGCTTGCCGTGTTAAAGAAAAAAAGGATTATCAGGCGAATAGGGGGTAACTTTGTCCCTGAAAAATTAGGATTTGTCAGCACCCTCTGCGCAGCAAAGGTGCCGAAAAATAAAATTGAATTCTTTGCCAAAGAAGTAAACAGCTATCCTGGAGTAACTCATAATTATAAGCGGGATAACGGATATAATATATGGTTTACCTTTATTGCTCCATCCATGGAAGAAATAGAGGAAAATCTTAAAAAGATCTCCGAAAAAACCGGAATAACCGATATTATCAATCTGCCTGCAACAAAGGTTTTTAAGATAAAGGCTCACTTTGATCTTTAACATTACTCCATCATTTCAACATTCCAATTGCGTAGTGAAGCAGAGCTAATTTATGAAAGATATACGCATCGCCGTTGTCGTCTCCGATTCACCTGTAAGTAAAATCGGACATAACCTTAACCAAACGGCAAGATGGATAAAAATAGCAAAAAACCGGGGGGCGTCAATAATCTGTTTTCCTGAAATGAATATTACGGGTTACAGCGTACGCACCGATATATCAGAGGCGGCAGAACCTGTTCCAGGTCCGGTAACTGATAAACTTTCAAATCTTGCATCAGAGGAAAATATTGTCATTCTTGCAGGCATGGCTGAAAAGGATGAAAATGGGCGTATATTTGCAAGCCACATAGTCGTTAAACCTTACGAAGACCTCGGTGTATACCGAAAGCTGTATATAGCTCCACCTGAGCGCCCAATCTATACGCCGGGCGATAAAATCCCGCTGTTTGAAACCCAGGGTGTTAAATTCGGCATTCAGCTTTGCTATGATACCCATTTCCCCGAACTTTCCACCCATATGGCCATAAATGGCGCGGATATTATTTTCATGCCGCATGCATCTCCAAGAGGAACCGTTGATGAAAAATTCAAATCATGGATGCGGCATCTTCCTGCAAGGGCTTATGATAACAGTCTGTTTGTTGTTGCATGTAACCAGACCGGTGAAAACGAAAATGGGATCGGTTTCCCTGGTGTTTCCTTAATAATCGATCCGTCAGGCAATATTATTAAAAAGGATGTAACAGGCGAGGAAAATATAATTATTGCTGATCTAAAGGCCGGCGATTTAAACCGTGTGCGCAATAACAGGATGAGTTTTTTCCTTCCAAACAGAAGGGCTGATCTCTATAGCGATAGCGGCCTTTAATTACACTCATTTTCTGCTTCGTATATAATCCAGAAGATATGCTATCCCGACCAGAAAAACAGCAAGGCCGGCTACATGGAAAACATCGGTTTGAGCATAAAAAAACCGTGTTAAAATAACCGCAAAAATAACTCCGAGTATGGCCCTGATTACAAAGATATGAAATTGATTCAAAATGATTACCTGCAATATAATTTGTTGTATGAGACTTTATTGATGGTTTTGTAAAAAGTCATTTTGCGAGCGACATTGATCAATTTTGGAAAAAGATTCGGGTTAAGCCTGGCG
>JABMRH010000152.1 GCA_013202725.1 Desulfobacteraceae bacterium | reverse complement strand
TGGCTGGGGCGGGAGGATTCGAACCTCCGAATGCAGGAACCAAAGTCCTGTGTCTTACCGCTTGACGACGCCCCAGAATTAGTCGACTAAACCAGTAGTTCGGCCTGAAACAGCCTCCAGTTATGTTTATTTAAAAGGGCGTTATAGGCAATTTGGGCTTTGTCAAAATCAGGAAAGATGCCAAATACGGCCGGACCGCTTCCTGACATTAGAGCGCCTATTGCCCCATTGCTTAAAAGAGCCTCTTTTGCTTTGTTAACATCAGGACATATTGATGCGGTTATTTCTTCAAGATCATTGCACAAATGTTTTTTAATATCAAATATCTTTTTTTTAAAAACCATATTTTCAAGCTTTTTCTTGCATTTTGTCAATTCTAAACTAAGGTTTTTATATATCTCTTTTGTTGAAACAGCAAGTTTTGGGCAAACCAACAATATTTGAAACGGTTTCAATCCTTCATAAGCTTCCAGTTTTTCGCCAATACCCGAGGCTGTCGCGGGTTTCCTGAAAATAAAAAATGGGATATCAGCCCCGATTGAAAGCCCTATAGACATTAGCTTGTTTTGGGTAAGGGGTTGACCGTAGTAGCGGTTTAAACCTAAAAGAACACTGGCTGCATTACTGCTTCCACCGCCAAGACCTGCCGCGACAGGTATCTGTTTTTCAAGACCGATTTTTACACCTTCGTTCTTACGGATGGTCTTGAAAAAAAGATTTGCTGCTCTTACGGCAAGATTGTTTTCATCTTCAGGCACTTCCGGGTTATTGCAGGATACAGTTGTATATTTTGTGCCAAAAGAGAGTGAAACCGTGTCATAAAGACTTATACGGCACATAAGTGTAAACAGATCGTGATATCCGTTTTGCCTTTTTCCGGTTATCTGCAAAAAAAGGTTAATCTTTGCCGGAGATAAGATCTTCATACACATTTATTACTTTGTCATCTTTATAACAATAAATCCCGCATTAATTCTTTTTATCAGCATTTCGATCGGTTCGTCCTTTTTGATTTTTTTGATTTGGCTATAATATTTATCAGGAGTGTTTATTCCTGTCCGATTTATTTCTTTGATAATATCGCCTGGAGTCAATCCTGCTTCAGAAGCTTTGCTGTTCGGCTTGATGGCGATTACGATTACCCCTTTTTCTTCTGATGTTATATTAAATCGACTGGCTATTTCCGGTGTTATTTTTGACACACGGATTCCGAGTTCATCTTCCCCCCCATTTTTTGATTTATCAGCATAGACCTTTGAAGCATCCCTTTTGGCGATCTTTACTTCAACCGTCTTTTCTGCGCCGTTACGTAACAGTTTTATTTTAACAAGTTTTCCAACATCGATGTTTGCGATCATTGTGGTTAGATCCCGCCCTGTTTCCACCTTTTTATCATTAACTTCAAGTATAATATCATTAGGCTTGATTCCAGCTTCATCGGCAGGGTCGCCGGGAAAAACTTCGGCAACAAGAACTCCGTTTTTACCATTAACGCCATAGTATTTTACAAGTTCTTCGTTAAGATCCTGAATGGCCACACCCAGCCATCCCCGTGTTACCTCTCCACTTTGCTTAAGCTGCTCAATGACCCCTTTGGCAAGGTTTATGGGAATTGCAAACCCTATTCCCTGTCCACCAGCTATTATAGCCGTGTTTATTCCCACAACCTCCCCTTTCATATTGACAAGTGGACCTCCACTGTTCCCGGGGTTAATTGATGCATCGGTCTGTATAAAATCATCATATGGCCCTGATCCGATAACGCGTCCTTTGGCGCTTACAATCCCGGCGGTAACAGTGTGTTCCAGGCCAAAAGGGCTGCCTATTGCCATAACCCACTGACCAACCTTCAACGAGTCTGAATCTCCTAACCTGGCAACAGGGAGATTCCGCCGTGATTTGATTTTGATAAGGGCTAAGTCTGTGTTTGAGTCCTTCCCAACGATCTTTGCATCAAATTCCTTTCCGTTTTTTAGCTTTACCTTTATCTTGTCCGCATTTTCGACAACATGATTGTTTGTTACAATATAGCCGTCTTTATCAATAATGAATCCCGACCCAAGACTTTTCTGTTTGAAATCTCGAAGAGGTTGTTCGCCAAAAAATTTTTCAAAAAAGTCGTTCATGGGATCATCTTTGCCAAAAGGACTTCTTGAAAAATGGCGGAATACACGGCCACCACCCTTAATAGTTTTAACAGTCCTGATGTTGACTACTGCCGGGCTGACCGATTCGGCCAGGCTGCTGAAGCTTTCAGGCACTGTGAGATAATTGTCCGGTTTTGCCCAGACATTATGTGATAAATAAAAATCTGAAAAAAGGAAAAGCGCAGCCGTCATAAATATAACAGCGAAAAAACTTTTTTTTCTTAATATGTTCTTTGTTCTAATTATTTTCATAAACAATTTCCCTATATATTAGGTTTCCGTCATTCTTTAAAATTCTCACGCACGTGCAGCGCAGGCGCTTGCGCCGCGTGAAGCCGCAAAGACCGCAAAAAACAAAAAAAGAAAACCTTAGCGCCTTGGCGCCTGCGTGAGTCTTCAACCTCTTGAAACTATGTTGCTTTCTTGCGTTCGCATCAATTTTGACGTTTTCCTGCCCTCTATTCATGTTCCTTGACATATATTATCCTAAGGTCGTAGAGGACATTTTTCAGCATATTTTCTTCTTCTGTAGTTAAGTTTCCTTTTGTTTTTTCCTCCAGCATGCTCAAAATGTCTATTGTTTGTTTCCCTATTGCCAGGCTTTTAACCTTTTTACCTGAGGCAGGGTCCTCAATAACGCCAAGGTGCACTAATGCGGATGCATTCAAAGAAATGATAAAAGTGGCAAAATTTATCTCCGGCAGATGAATTTCCGGCCCCTGCTTATCTTCCGGAGAGCTCTCTTTTTGCGCCTGATCTTTAACCTCCTCCCCTGAAGATTCCTTTTTGTCCTTTTTTCTCTCATCTATTTCTTGATTTCCTTCAGCAAAAGCCCTGCGGTCTTTAATAATAAAGCCTTTATCTTCTTTTGTCATGTCTGCTCTCCTTTAAAATTAAAGTTCGAAATGTTTTGCCGAGTTAACCATCTGCAAAGCGCTAAGCTTTTCAAGCACTTCCTCCGGGATTGGCATGTCGGTTCTAAGAAACACAATATTCTTTTCACCATCCTTTTCCTGGCCAACCTGCATCTGGGCGATATTAATGTCATGCTCGCCAAGAACAGATGCAATACTGCCTATAACCCCCGGCCTGTCAACATTATTTATCAGGGTCAGGTGGCCATACGGAATCATCTCGAGACGGAAATTATCTATTTTTACAACCCTGACAGCTTTTTTGCCGAATACAGTGCCTGCTACAGTGCTTGTCATTTCCGTAGTAACTACCCGGATAGTAATAAGATTCAGATAATCCTCAGACTCAGAGCTGAAGGTCTCTTTAACCTTGATACCCCTTTCCTTTGCAATAACCGGTGCATTAACAAAATTCACATTATCCTTAAGCATCGGGGTGAGGAGACCTTTTAACACCGAGGTTGAAACAGGCGACAGATCAATGTCCTGAAAATCCCCGGTGTACTCGATAAGAACCTCCTTTATAGGGCCCTTGGAAAGCTGAGCCTGCAGACAACCCATACGATCCGCAAGCGACAAAAACGGACCAAGCTTTATAAGAAGTTCACCTGTAACAGATGAAACATTTACAGCATTAACAATAGTTCCATTCTTTAGATAGTCAATTATCTGGCCGGCCACCGCAACAGCTACATTTGTCTGGGCTTCGCGTGTGGAAGCGCCAAGATGCGGGGTGCAAACAAGCCGGTCAAGTGTAAGAAGAGGTGAATCAACAGGGGGCTCGGTCGCGAAAACATCTAATGCCGCTCCTGCAACTTTGCCTGAATTCATGGCATCATATAGATCAGCCTCATTAATTATACCGCCTCGAGCACAATTAATAACCATAACCCCTTGTTTCATCTGCTCAAAGGCCTCTTTATTAATAAAACCGGTTGTATCTTTAAGTTTGGGAACATGTACAGTTATATAATCGGACCTTTGGTATAAGTCCGACAGACTAACACTTTCAAAGCCCGCCTTTTCAATGCGTTCAGGTGTAATAAATGGATCGTGAACAATTACCTGCATTTTCAGGCCCTGTGCGCGATCCGCTACAATAGAACCGATTTTCCCAAAACCGATAACACCGAGAACCTTTTTGTAAAGCTCTTTTCCCTGCAGTTTTTTCTTGTCCCAGCGTCCGGCTTTCAATGATGATGTTCCCAGCGGGATGTTGTGTGTTAATGACAGCATCAGAGCAATAGTATGTTCGGCAGTAGTCACAACATTGCCCTCAGGAGTATTCATTACAACAATACCCCGTTTTGTGGCTGCAGGTATATCCACATTATCAAGGCCGATCCCCGCACGACCAATGACTTTAAGCTGTGTAGCCGCTTCGAGAAGATCCTCGGTTACCTTTGTAGCGCTACGGATAACCAGGGCATGATAATTCCCAATAATATTTTTCAGCTCTCCCGGAGATAGCCCCACATTAACATCGACTTCGATTCCCTCCGCATCCTGAAACATTTGAACCCCGATTTCTCCAAGATTATCGCTTACCAAAACTTTCATTATCTTTCCGCCTCCTATTAATCCCCTCATATCCGGTGAGAAAATATGTATTTTAAATGCTAAAAAATAATCAGCATTTACGCTCAGCAAAAAAAACTATTGAAACATACAACAAGATAGCTATATTATTTTAATTTTTTGAGAACCTCTAAAAATGTTTCAATATATGAAAACAACAGTTTTATCAATATGTGTTATCTTATTTAGTTTTGTCAATTCAATAGAGGCAAAAAACTTTAAAAAAAGACGCTGGTCATATAATTTTTTTGGTGATAAAAACAGCCATAGAACCTTTTTGCTTTAAAAAACGTAACTATTCAGCTACAAAGCCACAAAGATACCAGGATTAGAAGTAACTACTCAGGTGGATAAACAAGGGCCGAAGGTAAAAGACTAAATCATACGCAATCACTAAAGGATAAAACAATGCCCGTTGACATTAATATAATCGACTCATTGAATCTTTTTGAGGATCTTTCACATGCCGAGCTGAAAGAGATCGCTTCCTTGATGTCCAGGATCAGGGTAACAGAAGGTGAGGCGATAACACGTCGAGGCGATCCGGCTCATAGCATTTTCATTCTCTTATCAGGTAATTTTATGGTCTTCTTTAAAGAGGGCAGATCATATACTTTACATAATAAGGGTGATATTATAGGATTATCAACCGTGGCTATTCCTTTTTATTATACCGGGACAGCGGTTGCGCTATCAGATGGGGTGGTTCTGTCGATGCCCGGCCAGGAATTATTGCGTCTTATAGAGAGTAATTATGTCCTGAGTGGTAAGATTATGAAAAAAATCAGTCAAATTGTTTCAGCAAGACAGCCTTTTGTCACAGGGAGGTGTTAATTGTACGGTTTAGATGCAATATCAGCACATAACGGCTGGCAGTTGGCTGCTTTGGGGATTTCAATAGTCTTTACAGGGCTTATAATACTTTCTCTTGCTATTTCCCAAATTCACAAAGTTCTTGAACTCTGGGATAGAAGATATACTTATTATCAACGAATAAGAAAACTTGTGCAGAGAAAACACAGATCAGAGGCAACTGTCTCTGATCCGGTTTTGCCAAAGAATGTTAAAGAGTCTGCTCGCCAGTTTAAACTTTTAATTGAGCAGATGGGCGAACCGTTTCCGCTGCCAAAGCTTCTTGATTTTTCTAAAAAATGCGGACTTCTGCACTCACACTCAAGTATTAACGATTTACTTCAGGCAAAACTGATAATTCCTGACGGAAAGGGCTATTTCTTTTGGAATCATGAGGTTGAAAAAAATATTAAGGTCTCAATGAAAGAGAGGAGCAAGATTTAATCAATGGTAAATCTGTTAATCGAATTTTTGTCCAATACCGGTTTTGCACTCGCCGGCTATCAGAATATCGTAATGATTTTGGTGGGCATGGTGCTTATTTATCTGGGAATAGCAAAAGGTTATGAACCGCTTCTTCTGATACCGATCGGTTTTGGTATTTTGATGGGTAATATTCCCGTGATCAGGGATTTTGGACTCGGAATTTATGAAAAGGGCAGTTTTTTGAATTACATGTATTACGGCGTTATGCATGGTATTTATCCGCCCTTAATCTTTTTAGGTGTAGGAGCTCTTACTGATTTTTCTACAATGCTTGCGCGTCCATCGTTGATGCTTTTGGGAGCCGCAGCCCAGGTGGGAATTTTTGCAACTTTTTTAGGGGCTCTTGCACTTGGCTTTGCTCCGAATGAGGCTGCATCAATAGGCATTATCGGGGGGGCTGATGGGCCTACAGCTATTTTTCTTACAGCCGTGCTTGCTCCGCGGCTGATAGGTCCTATTGCAATTGCAGCTTATTCATACATGGCGCTGGTTCCTGTAATTCAACCACCTATCATGAGGCTGCTTACCACACGCAAAGAACGGCTTATAAGGATGGAAGAATCTCGCGAGGTTTCAAAGAAAGAAAAGTTGATTTTTCCCATAGTTGGATTTTTGCTCTGCTGCTTCATAGCTCCGGGCGCGCTTCCTCTCCTCGGCATGCTTTTTTTCGGGAATCTTTTAAAGGAGAGCATAGTGGCGGAGCGTCTTGCCAGGGCAGCCCGCTCTTCTATTATTGATACAGTAACCATATTGCTGGGCATAGCTGTTGGTGCGAGCACACAGGGCGATGTTTTTTTGACCAGCAAGTCTATAGGTATTTTTATCCTTGGCGCTTCAGCCTTTGCCGTGGCAACTGCATCGGGTGTTATCTTTGCGAAATTCATGAACCTTTTCCTGCGTCAAAAGATAAATCCGCTTATAGGTGCGGCAGGCGTATCGGCTGTTCCTAATTCCGCCCGCGTGGTTCAGATAGTGGGCCAGAAAGAAGACCCTTCAAATTTTCTTTTGATGCATGCCATGGCTCCAAACATATCAGGCGTTATTGGTTCAGCTATTGCAGCGGGAATTTTGTGGAGTTTTTTAGGCGGATGATAAAGGTGTCAAAATCAACATATTTAGTAATAAATTATTATTTTTCTTGACTTGTATTATATGTTGAGTTAAACAATTTTTTATTAAATAAATTAAATTATTTCAGTTATTTCAGTTATTATGGATGTCTTTTAAATGCTGCAAATCTTTCGAGCAAGCTTTACCAAACAGCAACTGGTTTGTATTGATAAAGTTTATTGTAACCTTATAACAGCATCAGGAGGTGCCAATGGAAAAGGAAAAAGAATTTTATAAGAGGCTGGAGAAGAAAGGGGTCTCAAGAAGAGACTTTATGAAGTACTGTACCTTCCTCACAGCTACTATGGGGCTTTCATCATCATTTGTTCCAAAGGTAGCAGAGGTATTTGCAGCCCAGGCACAGCGCCCGCCTGTGATCTGGCTTCATTTCGCTGAATGTACCGGATGTTCCGAAGCGCTTTTAAGGTCCATGTATCCCTGGATCGATCAGCTGCTTCTGGAGGTTATTTCAGTGGAATATCATGAAACCATCATGGCTGCGGCAGGTCATCAGGCAGAAGAGAATCTTCACAATGCAGTAAAGAAATATAATGGAAAGTTTATATGCGTTGTTGAAGGAGCGGTTGCTACAAAATACAACGGAGGCTATGGGAAGATCGGAGGCAAAACATTTCTTGATATAGCAAAGGATGTCTGCTCTAAAGCCGCTGCTGTAATCTGCATGGGCACATGTTCTGCATATGGTGGTGTCCAAGCGGCAAAACCTAATCCAGGCGGATACAAAGGTGTTGGAGATGCTCTTGGCATTAAGACACTGAACATTCCGGGATGCCCTCCAAATCCGATTAATTTTGTCGGCACAGTGGTTAATTATCTCCTTCTCGGCAAACTGCCGGCTCTTGACGATCTTGGCAGGCCGCTTTTTGCCTATGGAAAGTCAATTCATGATCAGTGTCCAAGGAGATCACATTTTGAAAATGGTGAGTTTGTTACCGAGTTTGGTTCAGAAGAAGCGTCCATGGGTTATTGCCTTTACAAAGTGGGCTGCAAGGGGCCGGAAACCTTCAACAATTGTCCGATTGTAAAGTTCAACGACGGCACCAGCTGGCCTGTTGAGGCAGGACATCCCTGCATTGGATGCAGCGAACCTGATTTCTGGGACAAGATGAGCCCGTTTTATGAGGAAATGTAGTCAGTAAAACAAACAACAATCCTTTTTAAGAAAAAAAGGGAGGAGATAATATGGGTAAAAGAATAACAATAGATCCGATTACCAGAATAGAGGGCCATCTGCGAATTGAAGTAGAAGTGGCAGGAGGCAAAGTTGTAAATGCCTGGAGCTCAGGCCAGATGTTCAGAGGCATTGAACTTATCCTTCAAGGCCGTGATCCCAGGGATGCGCAGCATTTTGTTCAGCGCTCCTGCGGCGTCTGAACTTATACACATGCTCTGTCCTCGGTGAGGGCAGTCGAAAATGCAGTTGGCGTTACAATTCCGAAAAATGCGCGCATAATGAGGAACCTGCTTCATGGCGCACAATTTCAGCATGACCACATTGTCCATTTCTATCATCTACATGCACTGGATTGGGTTGATATTGTAAGCGCACTATCTGCCGATCCTAAAAAAACAGCAACTCTTTCCGAGAATGTAAGTAATGCTCCCTGGGGCGGCTCAGCATATTACAAGAGTGTTCAGCAACGGCTTCAAACCTTTGTTGACAGCGGCCAGCTCGGCCACTTGAATAATGCATACTGGGGGCATCCTGCATACAAACTTCCGCCTGAGGCAAACCTGATGGCTTCAGCACATTATATTGAAGCTCTTCGTCTCCAGGCAAAAACAGTCAGGATGCACGCAATATTCGGCGCAAAGAATCCGCACCTGCAGTCGCTTGTTGTCGGAGGAATAACATCGGTAAAGGATCTTACTCCTGACCGTATAGCCGAGTTCCTGTATATCTGGAAAGAGACTCAGGAATTTGTCAAGAATGTATATATTCCTGACCTGCTGGCTGTTGCCTCATTTTATAAGGAGTGGGGCGCAATCGGCGGAACCAGCAATTTTCTGGCCTGGGGGGACCTCCCTCTAAGCTCTAAAGAGCCTGAAAGCCTGTTCATGCCAAGAGGCGTGATTATGAAACGTGATCTTGCCGGTGTTAAAATGGCAGAGCAGGAAAAGGTTACTGAGCATGTTACCCGTTCCTGGTATGAGAAAGGCAGCCCAAAACATCCTTATAAAGGTGAAACCAAACCGCTCCAGGAAAATCCAAAATATAGTCCAGGCAGTGGAAAATATTCTTGGATCAAGGCGCCTCGCTACGATGGCGAGCCGTGCGAGGTAGGCCCTTTGGCAAGGGTGCTTGTAGCCTATGCAAAAGGACATAAAGATATAAAAGCCGTGGTTGACAGCACTCTCAAGAAACTCGGCATTCCGGTCAAGGCTCTCTTTTCAACCCTTGGCAGAACAGCAGCCAGAGGCCTTGAGACAATCGCAATTGGCGATGCAATGGAAGGATGGGTCATGGAGCTGGTTGGGAATATTAAAAGCGGTGATACTAAAACCTATCAATCATGGACAATGCCTGACAAGGCCATGGGCGTTGGACTAAATGACGTTGCAAGAGGATCTCTTGGCCACTGGATTAAAATTGAGAATAAAAAGATTAAAAATTACCAGTATGTTGTGCCTTCAACCTGGAATCTCGGGCCAAGGTGTGAAAAAGGCAAGCTGGGACCTGTAGAAGAGGCTCTTATCGGGACGCCGATTGCGGATCCAAAGCGCCCAATTGAAGTTTTGCGAACCGTTCATTCCTTTGATCCCTGCATAGCCTGTGGTGTTCATATAATCGATCCTGATTCCAACCAAGTCTACAAGATTAAGGTGCTATAAGCGCTAATAATTTAACTATTTCCCTCCCAGGGCCTTGCTTAAATGCGAGGCCCTGGAAGATTAACTCACACCCGCCTCTTATTGAGACTTCCCTTTTGATTACTTACCGATTTTGCTATAATTATAGAAAAGCTGCTTTGTAACTTAACAGGATAAATAACTTGTGGAAAAGATAACAAAAAAGAACTCAGAACATATTATGATCTTAGGCGTGGGCTGCATACTTTTTTCTGATGAAGGATTCGGCATACGTGTTATAGAAAGGTTGCAGGAGCTTTACGAGTTTCCGGATAATGTTTCGATTGTAGATGGAGGCGTTCTGGGCATGAATCTTCTTGGTGTAATTTCAGAGGCTGATCAGCTTATTGTTGTTGATGCCATTAGAAATAAAGGGAAGGTTGGGTCTCTATATCGCTTAGAGGATGATGCGATCCCGCAACGCATCAGGGCAAAAAATTCTCTCCATCAGATCGACTTTCTTGAAGCATTAACCCTGTGCCAGGCTCTCGACAAGGTGCCTGAAACAGTAATAGTCGGAGTAGAGCCGGAAGATATTGATACTCTTAGTATTGACCTGACACCGGGAATACAGACAAAAATCGATCCTGTGCTGAACATGGTTCTGGCCGAACTCGATCGCCTGGAGGTTTCCTATCAAAAAAAGGAGCAATTGAATGTGTCTTGCAATCCCTTCTAAAATAGTAAAAATTGAAAATAATATGGGCATAATAGATGTTGATGGCGTTAAAAGGGAGGCCAGTTTGCTGCTTCTCGAAGATGCAAAGGTCGGAGATTATGTCATCGTTCACGCAGGCTTTGCTTTGCATAAAATAGATGAATCTGTTGCAATGGAAACCTTGCTGCTGCTCAAAGAGGCAGCAGCCCTTGTTGATAAGGTAAATGATGAGGAATAACAGCAGGCGTTGCCGTTTATTTCCGTAAAAATGCCATGACACGCGATTATGTTGCTAAAATACTTAATATTAACGGAATAGTGCAGGGCGTTGGTTTTCGACCGTTTGTCTATCAGCTCGCGAGCAAATATGAAATAAAAGGTAAGGTTGCAAACACCTCATCCGGTGTGGTTATACATATAGAAGGCACTAAAGATAATATTGAATCATTTTGCCGCGATCTTACTGAAAAAAGCCCGCCTCTATCCCATATCACAGATACTTTGATTCATCCTGAACCTGTTAAAGGTTTCAAAGATTTTTCAATAGCGCAAAGCATCGGCCAGGCAGCATGCTCAACCCTTATCTCGCCTGATGTGTCTGTTTGCGATGACTGCCTCACAGAGCTGTTCGACTCAAACGATCGTCGCTTTCAATATCCATTCATAAACTGTACAAACTGCGGCCCCAGATATACCATTATTTCAGATATCCCCTATGACCGTCCAAAAACCTCGATGAAACATTTTAAGATGTGCAAAATGTGCCGGGATGAATATGACGATCCGGACAACAGGAGATTTCATGCACAGCCGAATGCCTGTGAAGAATGCGGTCCTCATGCTACTTTATATGATAATAGCGGGAAAAAACTTGATACACTAAATCCTGTTGAGAAAACCGCAGAGCTTTTAAAACAGGGATATATTATCGCAATTAAAGGGCTTGGCGGATTCCATCTGGCTGTAGATGCTGAAAACGATAATGCTGTCAGCATGCTCAGAAAAAGAAAACATCGCGAGGAAAAACCTCTTGCAATAATGTCTTGCGATATTGAACATATTCGCAAATATGCATATGTGCAGCCTGAAGAGGAAGAGCTTCTGAAGTCGTTCCATCGTCCCATTGTTATATTGAAAAAGAAGGAACCCAATCTTATCTCAAAGGAGGTTTCACCGCGAAACAGATATTTTGGAGCGATGCTTCCTTATACACCTCTTCATTACCTTTTGTTAAGCCACGATTTTACCGCTCTGGTTATGACCAGCGGGAATATGAGCGAAGAGCCGATTTGCATTGACAACGAAGATGCTTTTAAGCGGCTTTCAGAAATTGCAGATTATTTCCTTGTACACAATAGAGAAATATACCTGCGAAGTGATGATTCAATAGTAAAACATACAGCCGGCCATACCAGGTTTATGCGTCGATCACGGGGGTATATTCCTGTCCCTGTTTTTTTAAATAAAAAAGTTGATCAGATACTTGCTTGCGGCGGAGGGTTAAAAAGTACTGTTTGCCTTACAAAAGAGAATAATGCTTTTATAAGCCAGCACATCGGGGATCTTGAAAATCAAGCAACATATGAGTTCTTTCAATTAACCATTAAGCACATGAAGCGGATACTCGATATTAATCCAAGGATTGTTGCTTATGATCTTCATCCTGATTATTTAAGCACAATATATGCGCTTGAGCAGCAGGATGTTGAAAAGGTTCCGGTTCAACATCACCATGCGCATATAGTTAGCTGTATGGCGGAAAACCGGCTGGATGGTCCGGTAATAGGGCTTTCCTTTGACGGCACAGGTTATGGAATCGACGGCAGCATATGGGGAGGTGAGATACTCGTTGTCGAAGATAATGAATTCAGAAGGGCGGCGCACCTGTCATATGTTCCGATGCCCGGAGCCGTGGCAGCGATAAAGGAGCCGTGGCGTATGGCCGTGAGTTATCTTTATGATGTTTTTGGAAAAGATTTTGCCGGCTATAATCTTCCTTTGTTTGGGCAGCTTGATGACAGCAAGGTAAAATTTATTGTTGAGATGATTTCAAAAAAGGTAAATTCTCCCCTTACTTCAAGCCTTGGCCGTTTTTTTGACGGCATAGCGGCAATTATCGGCATCAGGAATACTGTTTTTTTTGAAGGCCAGGCTGCCATGGAGCTGGAGATGATGTCTGATGAAAAGACAAAAGGTGTCTATAATTTTGAATGGACATCCGAAGAGACTCACAGGATTTTTCTTCAGCCCATAATATCCGGCGTAGTCAATGACATGGAAATGGGAGTAAGCCCCTCAACAATAAGCGGCAAATTTCATAATACCATTATTGCGTTGTTTTCAGAACTGTGTGAAGTCATAAGAAAGGAAAACGGTTTGAACCGTGTTGCGTTAAGCGGCGGGGTATTTCAGAACTCGATAATTTTATCAGGTTTAATAAAAGGGCTTAAGCAAAGAGGTTTTCAGGTTATAACACACAGCCTTGTTCCGACTAATGACGGGGGAATTTCTCTTGGCCAGGCAATAATTGCGGCAGCGGCCTGTAAAGGGTGGAATAAGTTTAAGATGAGTTAAGAAAACCCAGAGGCACTTACAGCGATATTTTTTACCACGAAGGCGGGGAGCTTCACTTTAAAAACCACTTGACTTTATGGTCTGGTCTGGTCAGACTATAATATGGAGGTGGCAGATATGTTAATAACAAATATATCAGAAGCAAAAGCCCAGTTTTCTGCACTCATTGAAAAAGTCGTATCAGGACAAGAAGTTATAATAGGAAAAGCAGGTAAACCGGTTGCAAGGCTGGTGAAGTACGAACGAAGCGATAAACAGCGCCGCCCAGGAGCTTTGCAGGGAAAAATAAAGATTTCCGATGATTTTGATGAACTGCCGGAAGATATTGCCGAAGCTTTTGGAATGGTAAAACCATGAATCTTTTACTCGATACACACGTTCTTCTATGGTGGCTCGATGACGATCCTAATCTTTCCCGACAAGCAAGAACGGCAATTGCTGACGGCCGGAATTTAGTTTTTATAAGTGCAGCCGTAATATGGGAAATACAAATTAAATATGCTTTAGGCAAGCTGAAAATCCCTGCAAATTTTCGCGAGGTATTAGAGCAACAGGAATTTGAACCTCTTGATATTACAATGGAACATGCCTATACAGTCGCAGACCTGCCACCACATCACAGCGACCCTTTTGACAGAATGCTCGTGGCCCAGGCAAAAGTAGAAGGTCTAACAATCATAACGCGTGATAACCATATAAAAAAATATAAAATTTCCCTTATTAAAGCGTGAGGTTTTTTCAATAGAACCCAATACCTTCAGCTATAGCGAGCGCATTCACCTCGGGAGGGTCAGGTGACCAAGGATTACAAAAAAATAAAGCCCCATTTCTTCAGTTATATGAAGGATGGGGCTTTTCGCTTTAAAGGTCTGGGCCTGAACCGCACGGTCGAAGCTCCCCGCTGCTTGGCAGGGAAGCTTCAAACTATGAACTAAAAAAGGATTTGGCTGTTCTATTCTTGACGATACAAACTTATAAACTGAGGAATCAGAAATACAATATTAACAAATGATTAAAATCAAGGAATATGTCAGCAATAACTGATATCATTGATTTATTTCATTACACATAATGGTTCGGTATTATTAATCATGAAAGCATATTCCATAGCAAAGACTGAAATATCCGCTCTTAAAGGATTGTATAATTCTTCCTTATATTCGTTTTCTCAAGTCGAAGAATTTTTGCGTTATAAAGCTTATTGCAAAAATTACCGCCCTGACGGTTGTATCGATAAAGATTTAAATGTAGTTCATCCAATTCATTATAAACTCAAAGCCTTATTTCGCAATCGACTACGCCAGCAGTTACGGGAGCTGATTTTCATACGCATTGTTTCTGTGTTGGAAACATATTTGGTAGATACCCTCCGTGATATTTTTGTTATAACTAAAAGGCCCTTTCGTGACCAGACTTCTCAAATAGGCTTTACAAAGGCCGAACTGCTTTCTGCACCATCAATATCGTATATTTTCTCCAAAATAATTAATAAGGAATGTCGTCGCTTAACCAGCGGCGGCTTTATTGAAATCATCAAATATTATAGATCGCGCTTTGATATCGATTTGACAAGTATCCCACCTGGTAAATCAATAATGAACGAATACCATGAGAGGAGACATTTATTGGTACATCGTCTCGGCAAACCTGATTCACTTTATCGTAGAGTATATGGCTTTAAAAGCAAAAAATTGTCGGTCGATGAAGACTATCTAAATAAAAGTTTTGACGACTTCGAATCTTTTATCCATAGTGTTCAAGAAAAAATCAACGATCTGATTGATAAAATTGATGATTCCAAAAGTTTGGGGGTTGTACAGCCATCAATAACTTATAGAATTTTAAAAATAATAGACAATGAGCCTTCTATTTTTCAAAATGACTTTCAATTTTGGGTAAATGATGAGTTGTTTTTGTTTCGAGATATTTTACGCGAAACAAAGTATTTGAATGATCAAATATTTGAAGTGCTTTTATCAGGAGACGAAGAGGCCTTGAGAACATACGCAAAGTATGTACGTCGCGTTGAAAAGAAGGGTTACATCGTAGCAACAGTCCTAAAAACAAGCGGTTTATACAAAACGAGAATTGGGAAACTTGATGAGGAGCTTATCAACAGGGTTAAAGATGCTTTGCCGGAGCAACCGTGGTCAAAGAATATTCATAAACAGCTTGCCACGAATCTTGGAACATCTAATAAAAAAGTCTCGTCGGCTATTCAAATTCTTATTCAAAGAGGTATATTCAAAAATCAATATAACGGTATAGTTCTTAATAACTAATTCGTACATATTGCGTGCCGAACAATCGCCTGGACTCAGATGGGCTAAAAACCTCGCCCGCTGGTCAGGCGCGGTTATGACTATAATGATTTGATTGGAAAGAAGAAAATGGCTAAAAATAAAATCGGAACCTATACTTTGGAGGCTATGAGCAATATCGGATGGCTTGCAACAACTTATATCATCGTAAACTCGCTTCGTTTTAATATTGCCCAATATACAGATGCATTGCTAAACGACCCAAATATTTTGCAAATCAGCAATTACCCGCCAACTCAGGCTGAAGAAATAAGAAATAAAATAATTGGTTATCTCAAAGAATTCTATCAACCGATCAAGGGGCATGGAATACCTGGAAACTTTGGACATCGTCAAAACAAAGCTGCGATATTCGGTGTTGATGCAATTCTCCAAACTTATCTTGACGATATGTATGAAGCTGTTGCTTCTGCAAAGAATTTAGCGAAGGCCAACCTTTTGAAGCGAAGCATCTTTTGGAAGGTTGATGAGATTGAGAAAGAGATAGGTGGAATATCTTTACAAAATCTTTCCACAGCTAAGCACGCTTTCTTCATTGGGCAAATGAGACACCTAATTACTCATCGGAACGGTGACGTCGATAAAGATTTTCTAAAAACATGTGGAATAGATATGAATACACTAAAGCTTGGCCAAGGAAAATCACCCCTTTGGGATACAAAAATTTGGCCCACCGAAAAGGAATTCTTGGCTAAATTTCAGCCTCCTAAGAGCGGAAAGCATTTCCAGCTGAATCTGGCTATTGAAAATGTCGTTTTACCATATCTACACCATGCATCTGAATTCGTTGATGAAGTGTTATTAGAATTCAAGAGAATTGTATAGTTTTCGAGTCATAACAAGGCCGCTGAAGAGGGACCGTGGGACTTGCGGGGACTTGCGGAACACCCCTAAAATTATAAGTTTCTATTTTATCTGTTATAGAGAAGGATTGGGGATGTCCATTGGATTATTGGTTTACAAGTGCGGACACGGGGACGCCCAGGAGTGCGGACACGGGGACGCCCATGAAAATATGAGTTTCATAACAAAGAAACTGGGGTTAAGTGTACGTTTGGCTATTAGGGAATGTTCTGCCTGACGGCAGTGCTTCGCAGCGACTGTAAGGAAGTTAGTCGTTTTTAGATTCGCTCGCTAACCCCGCAGTCCCGATGTAACGGGACCTCCGCTTTGCTCCGATTAAGAAAACAGCGCTTTCAATTTATTTATTGACTTCCACCTACTATATGACTATAATTCTGGTCAACTAAAAAAGAGGTGTTTTTATGCAAACTTTATCATTGTCCGAAGTTAAGATGAAGCTTAGCGAGCTTGTTGAAAAAGTCCACTCAACTGATGAGGAGGTTGTAATTACAAAAAACGGCAGACCCTCAGCCGTACTGGTCAGCTCTGATGAATTTGAAAGTTGGAAAGAAACTCTTGAAATCATTTCCGACAAAGACATGATGGACGAAATTAAGCAGGGGCTTGCGGCGCTCAAGAAGAAAACCAGGCTTTATACGCTTGAGGAGTTATTTTAGCATCAAATAGTCATTCTCGGACAGCTCGTTAGGAGCAAAACATATGCCGGCGACTTATAAGTTTAGAATGCCGGATAAAACAGCGGATCTTATCCGGCATATGCATCCTGAAATAAAGAAAAAGATTAAGTCATCTTTTGAAATTATTTTGTCAGATCCCCAAGCCGGGAAATCATTGAAGGGTGAACTGACAGGTTTAAAAAGTTTCAGGTCAGGTCGATTCAGGATTATTTATAAGATATCTTCAAAACAGATTATAGATATTGTGGCTGTTGGCCCGCGAAGTATAATATATGAAACTACTTACAGACTTTTAAAAAAACAAACAGATCAGAAAAACTATTCCCTTATTCTCACCAGTAGCCAAAACCTCTCATCCAGGATATGACAAGGACGCTTATGGCTATAAGAAAGAAACCTATCTGATATGTCCTTGCTGCAGGCTGTTTCAGAAGGACACCGTAAAAAGCCCCCAAAATAATCCCGGACATAAAGCCAAAGAGGTGAGCCGCCAAATCACTATGCTCTCCTGAACCAAGAAAACCAAGGAGGGCCAGCCCCGCACCCAGGGGAAGCCATGCCCTCATTCGCTGGCCAGGCAGCTTAAACTTCTTGAAAAACTGGTGCGCAGCCAGGATGCCGACTGCTCCAAAGACCGCGGTAGAGGCTCCGATTGAAATATGACCTGTCTTGTATAAGACAGCATTCATCAGATTGCCTAATATGCCGGTGGCAAGGATCATAAACCAGCCAACACCCCAGCCCGTGATGGTACAGACAGCGGTGCCAAATATAGCAATGCCAAGCATGTTGCCGGCAAGGTGCATGGCGTTTGCATGAATCATCAGGGAGGTCACGCTTCTGTATAATTCGCCGTGTAAAATGTAAAAGGCCGATGACCCATACGTCCTGACGAAGATCTCACTATCATTGCTTATTGTGATGGCCACATGGAATACAAGCAATATGGCAGATACATACAGTCCCGTGAATGTTTTGTGACACTCATGATGAAGGGTTTCATCTGTTGGATGGAAATCCTGGTTCTCTTTAAGGTATTGTTCGATCGTGTTTATAGCCTTTTCGTAATCCGTATCATTCACTAATATATCCCACCCGTACTTTCCTTTTCTCGAACGGTATGAAATGCCGGATGAGGACAGGACCAACCGATATGTATCGGCCTGATCTGCGGAGAGGTTCTCGAATGTTATAAGCATAAAAAGGGGCTTTCTTAGAAAAGATTTCAAAAAAGTGACATCTTTTTAGTTTTATAAATAGCATGTTAAAGGATAAAGGACAAAGAATTACTTCCCTCTTATTTCAAAGTGATACCGAACTTGCAGGACTGTCTCTTAAGGAATGGGCAAACAAGTTATATAAGATATGGAGTTTGCGGTGAATGGGTTGATTTTTGTAAAGCGGCAGGAAGCCATTGCTTAAGTTTCTGACTTTTCTGCCTGCGATTTCATTGTGAGAGAAATCCTGTTTCTGGCAAGGTCAACGTTAAGCACGCTTACCATAACCTTTTGCTGAACCTTTACAATATCTGCTGGATTTTTTACAAACTTGTCTGCCATACCATCAGCAAATGCAAATACTTCGAATTTTTCCCTTGGGTCACGTCCTGGTTTTGCC
>JABMRH010000151.1 GCA_013202725.1 Desulfobacteraceae bacterium | reverse complement strand
TTGAATTTTGTCATTTCGAGGAGTGTCAACGACGAGAAATCTTAATGATTCAAGTTTGTTAAGATTTCTCCCTCTGGTCGAAATGACAAATAACGATGGTTTTGCAAAGGTCTCAATTTTAATGACTTTTAAAATTAAACATTTGACTTATTATGAAATTTTCAATTAATAAAAATAGCAATCTTCTATTTTATTAAACTATTTTGTCAAGTAAAAAATTTTAAATTATATTTTCACGTAAGGAGGTCTTGTTGAATACTTTTTTAAATCATCAGGTTGTTTTTATTGATAAAAAAAACACAATTTCAGCGCAACACAAACTTATTAATGAAAAGCCTTTGTCAATTCTGGTTCAGGGGAAACCCTACTGTGTTATTATGCGCACACCGGGCGATGAACTTCAGCAGGTAGCCGGTTTCAGCCTTTATGAAGAACTTATTGATATTCCTGGTGATTTAACATCCCTATCATTTAAAGATGATGCAGATACCAATGCAGTTGCCATTACCCTGAGCGAATCAAGAAAAAATAAAATATCCCATCTTCTTGAGAGGCGAAATATCGCTCAGTCAGATTGTTGTCCTTGCGGGAAGGATATTGCCGACAATCTTTATCAGAGTGTTCCTCCCATGGCGGACGAAACTATAATAGATTTCAAATCAGCCATAAATTGTCTTGGAGAGCTTCCCTGTCATCAACCCTTGCGTTCTGATACACATGCAGCTCATGCCGCTGCCCTGTATAATTCAGATTTTGAATTGTTATCCGTTGCTGAGGATGTCGGCCGTCATAACGCTGTTGATAAGGCTATTGGAAAGCTCTTTTTGGACAATACACTCGATAGGGCATCCCTGCTTATTCTTTCTTCCCGCATTAGTTATGAACTTGTCAGGAAGGCTGCAAGAGCTCATATTCCTATCATTCTTGCAATATCACGCCCCACCTCCCTGGCGGTTGAGCTTGCATCGCAACTGAATATGACACTGGCATGCCTTGCCAAAGGTTCCGGCTTATACATATTCTGCGGTGAGCATCGGTTTAAAATACAAAAAGGGTTCATCGCTAAATGAACCCTTTTTATTCCTATTATAGGAGTATTATCTTTTTTATACCCCGGAAACTTCTTCTTTAACAGTAACGGCGATCTTGAAAAGGATAGTTAATATAAAAAATCCTGTTGCCCATACTCCGAGTGTAATTATTATTTCCGGTATTGTAGGAGCATATTCAACAACATGATGAAGCGGGTTGGGCACAAAGCCGCCTGAGATCATTCCCATGCCTTTGTCAATCCATGTTCCAATAAAGAGTATTGCGCACGCAAAAGCCAGGACAGCTTCATTTTTGCGGGTAACAGGATTAACAAGGAGAATAATTGATGTTACCATAAACGCCATCGATGTCCACATCCATGGAACCAATGCGCCATGTCCGTGAAGCCCGAAAAAGAGGTATTTAATGTGATCCATATGGCTCGGTATCCTGCTGTAAAAGACAACAAAAATTTCACAGAGGAAGAAGAACACATTAATTATTATCGCATATGTGACAATTTTTGCCAGGGATTGAATCTGCTCCCGGCCGGGATCAAATTTTGTTACCCTCCTTATTATCAGGCACAAAAGAATTAATAATGCCGGGCCTGCGGCAAAGGCTGAAGCAAGAAATCTTGGAGCAAGGATAGCGGTTAACCAGAACCCCCTTCCCGGCAAACCGCAGTAAAGATATGCCGTAACAGTATGGATGAGAGGCGCCCATACAATTGAAAAAATTGCCAGCACCTTTATCCAGTCTGGATACTTTATATTATTCCGTTCCGCCTCAATCACATTCCAGCCTACAATGATATTAAGCAAAAGATACACGTTTAAAACTATCATATCCCAGAAAAGGACAGATCCCGGTGTTGGATATAATAGAACATTAAGAGCGCGCATCGGATGGCCAAGGTCTGCAATAATAAACATAAGACACATGATAACAGAGGCGATAGCCAGAAACTCCCCTAAAATGGTAATCTTGCCAAAAGCTTTATAGTCATGGAGGTAGTATGGAAGAACCACCATAACACCCCCTGCGGCAACACCGACAAGAAAGGAAAACTGGGCAATATAAAAACCCCATGAAACATCCCTGCTCATGCCTGTAATTCCAAGGCCGAAACTAAGCTGCCACACCCAGAAACCAAAAGCAATGCCCATAAC
>JABMRH010000150.1 GCA_013202725.1 Desulfobacteraceae bacterium | reverse complement strand
GAATTTAAGGGCGAGATTATAAATGCAGACTCAATGCAGATATACAAATATATGGATATCGGCACGGCAAAGGCGACGCCTGATGAACAGGCCCGCGTCAAACACCATATGATCGATATTGTTTATCCTGATGAATCCTTTGATGCCGCCATGTATGCAAAGATGGCGCGTGAAACTGTCATGAAACTTGACAGGCAGGATACTGTTTCATTTGTTGCGGGAGGCACGGGATTTTATATCAAGGCGCTATTATACGGCCTGTTTATAGGCCCCGCCAAAGGCGGGGATGTAAATATCCGTGAGCGCCTGAAAGGGGAGGCGGCAGTCCATGGCGCAGCATTTCTCCACGGGCTGCTGAGCAAATGTGATCCAACAGCGGCCGAAAATATACACCCTAATGACACATACAGGATAATAAGGGCTCTTGAAATATATGAAATAACCGGAAAGAGCATATCAGAATGCCATGAAGAGCACAGGTTTACAGATGAGCCGTTTAAAGTTTTGACCATTGGTTTGGATATGAACAGGGAGATCCTGTATGATCGCATTAACTCCAGAGTTGACGCAATGATTGACGCAGGGCTTGTAGATGAGGTTAAGTGGCTTCTTCACAAGGGCTATTCGGAAAACCTCAAGCCGATGCAGTCGATCGGTTATCGACACGCGGTTGATTATATAAAGGGTCGTCTTACATGGGATGAGGCCTTGTCGACCCTTAAGCGGGACACAAGAAGATATGCAAAACGTCAACTGACCTGGTTTAAGGCTGATTTACGGATTGCATGGATAAAGCCTGAGCAGTTGAAAAATATTGTCCGGCTGATAAAAAAATTTCTGTCCGTAACATGATATTGTTTTTGTCGAGTTGACAACGCTAAGCAGCATATAGTAGTTTTTGATTAATTTATAAAAAAAGACAATCACGAAAACACGAAACAAGGAAAGCACGAAATAGAAAAAGTTTAAAGTGACTTAAGTTTCGTGTCTTCGTGTTTTCGTGCTTTCGTGATAAACAAATCCTTATAATTTGCCATGAAAATAGCCATAGCTCAAATAAATCCGATAATAGGCGATTTTAATCATAATTTTAACAAAATTATGAATTTTACAGACAGGGCAAAACAGCTTTCATGCGATCTGATCGTTTTCCCTGAACTTGTTGTCACAGGATATCCGCCGCGTGATCTTCTTGAAAAAAAGGATTTTGTTGAAGCAAATCTTAAATGTTTAGACAAACTTATAGAGTCGATACATGGAATCGGAGTAATATGCGGATTTGTTGATAAAAATCCTGATAAGGAAGGAAAGTGCCTTTACAACTCGGCTGCTCTGTTTGAAAATAGCGTTTTGCTGCATCAGGTTAAAAAAAGGCTTCTTCCAAATTATGATGTGTTTGATGACGGCAGGTATTTTGAACCCGGCTTGTCATGCGAATCATATACATACAAAGGCCGCAGAATCGGGCTTACTATCTGTGAGGATATCTGGAATGACAGGGACATAATAAAAAAGAGGATATATCACTTGGATCCTGTATCGTTGCTGATACAGGATGGAGCCGATCTTATCATAAATATCTCCGCCTCCCCTTTTTATGTCGGGAAAAACAGGTTAAAAACAGATATGCTGGGTTCTATAGCCGGAAAATACAATGTTCCTTTGCTATATGTGAACCAGGTGGGCGGGAACGACAGCATGCTTTTTGATGGTTTGAGCGCTGCTTTTGACCAATATGGGCAGATAAAGGCCAGAGCCTGTGATTTTGAGGAGGATATTGTTGTCTTTGATGCTGAATCTTCAAAAGGCTTTGAAGGAAATTTCCATAGCATATCCGGCTCAGACACTGAAAGCATTTTAAAGGCCCTTATTATGGGAACGCGGGACTATGCAACAAAGTGCGGCTTTTCAAAGGTTGTTTTGGGGCTCAGCGGGGGTATTGATTCAGCCCTGACTGCATACATTGCGACAAAGGCTATGGGACGTGAGAATGTGCTGGCTGTATCTATGCCGTCAATGTATACTTCCTGGGAAAACATAAATGATGCTGAAAAACTTGCGAAAAATCTTGGAATTGAGCTGAAAGAGATTTCGATTGGAAATATGTTCAGAGAATTTACAAGGCTTTTTTCATCCCCCTTTAAGGAAAGCAACCCGACTGTCGCGCAGCAGAATATACAGGCAAGAATCAGAGGAACCATTCTCATGGCTTTTTCTAACATGCATGGCAGCCTTCTTCTTTCCACCGGGAACAAATCGGAGCTCAGCGTCGGTTATTGCACACTTTACGGTGATATGAGCGGAGGCCTGGCAGTGATTGCAGATGTTCCAAAAACTCTTGTTTACGATATTGCCTGTTTCATAAACTCTGAAAAGGAATATATCCCGCAACGTATAATTGAAAAGACCCCTTCGGCGGAACTTAAACCCGATCAAACAGACCAGGACGATCTGCCGCCATATGAAATACTGGATCCCATATTAAACGGATATATCGAGGACCTCAAAGGAATAGACGAACTGGTTAACATGGGGTTTGAAAGAAGCCTTGTAGAGGACGTTATCCGCAGAGTCGATCAAAATGAATACAAGAGACGCCAGGCAGCGCCGGCTCTTAAGGTTACATCAAAGGCTTTTGGTGATGGCAGGAGATATCCTTTGGCTCAAGGATATAGAGGGATTAAATGTACGAACCTGTCTGCATAGAAACTTATAACAAGGGGTTGCTTAAGGAAAAGATAAAAAAGGCGCGGGAAATATTGAGCTCCTGCTCTCTGTGTCCGAGAGGATGCGGAGTTGACCGGCTTTCAGGAGAGCTTGGCATTTGCAAAACAGGTGAAAATGCATCTGTTTCCAGTTATCATCCGCACTATGGAGAAGAGGCTCCGCTGGTTGGACATAATGGTTCCGGCACTATATTTTTTACTTACTGCAATCTCTTGTGTAATTTTTGCCAGAATTACGATATCAGCCATGAAGGCCACGGAGAAGAGGTATCCGGCGAGCAGATAGCCGGCATGATGCTCTTTTTGCAAAATTCCGGGTGCCATAATATAAACTTTGTTACTCCATCCCATGTTGTTCCCCAGATCCTTTCCGCTCTTGAGGTAGCAATCGAAAATGGACTATGCGTTCCGCTGGTTTACAACACAGGCGGTTATGATCGTGTTGAAACCCTGAAACTACTTGAAGGCGTAATCGATATATATATGCCTGATTTTAAATTCTGGGATCCTGATGTGGCACAGCTCGCCTGTAAAGCAAGAGATTATCCAGAGGTGGCGCGCAGAGCGATAATTGAAATGCATCGTCAGGTTGGAGATCTTGTCATCGATAAATCTGGTATTGCAAAGCATGGTCTGCTGATAAGGCACCTTGTTTTACCATGGGGTATGGCCGGAACACGCGATATAATGAAATTTATAGCGCAAAAAGTATCTTCAAACAGCTATGTAAATATTATGCCGCAGTACAGACCTTGCGGCAGAGCCTATGAAGTAAAGGAACTTTCTAATTATCTTTTGCCGGAAGAATATAAATCAGCCCTGCTGGCGGCAAAAGAGGAGGGGATTACACGGCTCGACAGTCCTAATTGATCGGGTCAAAACTCAGCTCATCCGGCCATTCCCTTTCATGGCCGTCCATAACCCCTTTTTTACAGGCATCGATTACCACCCGATCGTTTTTAAAAATCATATCACGCCCAGGATCGACATTGTTGAATAGCTTCCAGAGCATAAGAGAATTGTCAGAAAGATCGATCTCCTTGTCAAACAGAATAAAAATATTGAACATATCAAGTTCATCCAGGCCTAATAAAATTGAGGCAAAATCCTTTCCACCTCTATCGATAGTCTTTTCCACAGAAACAGTTAGAATCCTGTTTGAAATCTCTTTGCCTTCCTGAAGCTTGTTAAACAGGTGCCTGCATTCTACAGATCCCGGCACACTGTTTTTGATTATATCAGACAGGCTGGCTTCAGAAGGGGGTTTTGATAAAGAACGCCTGTTACTTCTCGGCGGTTCTCCTTTGAATCTTGCTGTAAGGTCAATTCCTATCTTGTTCCCATAATTGGCAAAAGGGGATGAGTGATCAAGCACGTCGAGAACACCCCTGGTAATTGTGATATCTGAGGTTATGTCGAGCCTTGACAAAAGCTCTTTTATTATTCTTTCAGGATTCTGCGGGCTGATATTTTTATCAACAACCATTATTGCCTTGCAAAAGCTCATCTGGCCCTGTCCCCACAGTCCGCTTATTACTTTTTGCGCATGTCCCGGATATTCCTTGTCAATAGATACCACAACTATGTTATGAAATACTCCCTCCCACGGGAACCAGTAGTCGCATATTTCAGGCATTACTGTCTGGAGCAATGGAAGAAAAATCCGTTCGGTTGCCTTTGCCATGTAGCAGTCTTCCATTGGAGGCCGTCCGACCAGGGTGGCATTATATACAGGATTCTTTCGATGGGTAACAGCGGTAACATGAAAAACAGGATAGTCGTCGGCAGGTGAATAGTATCCGGTATGATCTCCAAATGGACCCTCCCTGCGCAGTTCGTCGGGCTTAACATATCCTTCAAGCACAAATTCGGCTTCAGCCGGCACCTCCAGGTCCACGGTTAAGCACTTTGCCATGGTTACAGGCTTCTTTCGTATGAAACCTGCAAGCAGCATTTCATCAATCCCTCTTGGCATGGGAGCGGTCGCAGAATATATGACGGCAGGGTCTGCTCCTATTGCGACTGCGACAGGCATTTTTATTCCAGCCTTGCGATATTCATTAAAGTAGTGAGATCCATCCTTGTGAATATGCCAGTGCATGCCGGTGGAGTTCCGGTCAAACACCTGCATCCTGTACATCCCGACATTTCTCTTTTTTGTGCCCAGGCTTTTTGTAAATACAAGAGGAAGGGTGATAAAGGGGCCGGCATCCTTTGGCCAGCAGTGGAGTACAGGGAGTTTTGAAAGATCGACATCATCATCTTTATACACCACTTCCTGGCATGGCGGGGTTGATGCTTTGAATGAGCGGGGAAAGAATTTTGCAAACCCGAAAGCCATCGGCAGCATTTGCAGGGCTCCCATTAAACTCTTTGGGGGCCTAAGATCAATATATTGCTTTATTCTTTCTCCCAACTGGTCGAGATGATCCACCCCAAGGGCCATGCAAATCCTGCGGGAACTTCCGAATATGTTTGTGGCAACAGGAAATGATGAACCTTTTACATTCTCGAAAAAGAGCGCTTTGCCTCCGCCCGGGCTTTTTGACTCTCTGTCCGTAAGTTTGCTGATTTCAAGATGCGGAGAAACCTGATCGTGTATATGTTTGAGTTCTCCTACTTTATCAAGGGTATCTAAAAAATCTTTTAAGTTTTTAAACAATTCCGGTTCCTTTTGAAGTCATTCATTATTTCATCTTTGTTTCTTAACGATACAGCCGTTGATGGTGCTGGAATGCACCCCACCTAGCTTTATCTACCCCCTTTTTTGCCTTTCTTGCTTCCTGATTGTCCGCTTATAGGTTTTGCTTAAATCAGAGAAAGCGCCATGCCGCTGAAATTGATAACGATTACTTTCAGATAACTATTTCGCTGAACCATGGATGTTACCCATTTTCTGGATATTTGTAAACGTTCAAACCAATTACAACATCGGTGCCCTCGATTTTCTGGTTACCACGTGTGCTGGCGACTGTTATCGTTTTGCCGGATTTTGAGGGTCCAAGCTCCTTTGTTAAATCTATCTCAATAATCAGTTTATCGTCTTTAACTTCCCATTTTACATTCTGCATTTCTTCACCTCTTTTTTATATAAAGTGTAAATTATTTCGTGCTATTGTGACTTGCAAGAAGCAGCACATCGATTTTTTTGTATTTAACACAACTATAGGTTTGCCGACAAACATGAGCCTTGGGGGACATCCATTGGAATATTGGTTGACAACTGATCGGTACAGCGG
>JABMRH010000149.1 GCA_013202725.1 Desulfobacteraceae bacterium | reverse complement strand
GAGATAGCCTATTCATGCGCATCAACAGCAGTTGTGATGTCCGTGCAAAACTCCATTGTCTGTGAAAGCATATATAGATTTGGAACCGATGACCAGAAAGAAAGGTTTTTAAAACCTCTTGCAGCCGGGGAAATCATAGGCGCCTTTGCCCTTACCGAACCAAATGCAGGTTCCGATCCTGTCAGCCAGAAAACCAATGCTGTACGTGACGGTGATTTTTATATTTTAAACGGCACAAAACGTTTTATTACTTCCGGTAAGAATTCCGGAGTTGTCATTGTTACGGCGGTTACCGATGAAAGTAAACGCCACAGAGGAATAAGCACATTTCTCGTAAAAAAGGAAACCCCTGGATTCATTGTCGGCAACATGGAAAATAAAATGGGGCTGCGCGCTTCTGATACAACCGATCTTATATTCAAAGATTGCCGCGTACCCGCTAAAGACATGCTTGGCAAAGAAGGAGAAGGTTTTAGGATAGCCATGACAGGCATTGACGGCGGACGCATAGGAATTGCCGCTCAGTCTGTCGGAGTAGCCCAGGCTGCTTTAGATGCAGCGGTGCAATATTCAAAAGAAAGGGAGCAGTTCGGCCAGCCGATTTCTAAATTCCAAGGGCTGCGATGGATGATTGCAGATATGGCCACGGAAATCGAGGCTGCCAGGCAGTTGATGTTTTCCGCTGCAGCGATGAAGGACAGGGGAGAAAAATATACAGCCCAGGCTTCTATGGCAAAGCTTTTTGCTTCTGAAATGGTAAACCGCGTTACTGCAAAGGCGCTACAAATTCACGGCGGATACGGCTATATAAAGGAATATCCTGTGGAGAGATTTTACAGGGATGCGCGCGTTTTTACAATTTACGAAGGAACATCAGAAATACAAAGGATAGTTATCTCAAACCATATTTTAAAGGATAAGCGCCGACCAAACAGTTAAGCCAGTTAAGCCCGATACCCGCTTATTCCTTAAATACTTTAGCTGCCAGATCTATATCTTCCGGGCAGAATACAAAAAGGCATTTTGCTTCATTAGATGAGACAGAGCCGTAAACATAGTTAATATTAATTCCCTTTTCTCCTAATTTCACCGCCATCCTGGCAAGAGCACCCGGGACGTTTTCGAGTTCAACTACAATTACAGGCATAATATCAAAAATATACTCGTTCTTTGATAACAGGTCTATTGCTTTGTCTGTCTGGTCAACTAAAAAACGTATCAGCGCAAACTGGGCCGAGTCCTTTCTCATCGAGTTATAGCTCGCAACCGAAGCGATTCTCTTTAATGATTTTCCTCTTGCCTGAAAAAGTTCCTTCACATAACTTGATGCATCCTGTATAGTGAGGGCATCAATATTGATCCCGTCCTTTTCAAGCAACGATGACAGTTTCCCTAATTCTCCGGGAACATTCTTTAGAAAAAGTGATATCTCTGTTCTAACCATCTTTTTACTCCCGCATGCCTCCATACAGCTCTTTTATTTTGGCTCTGTCTAATGATCCGTCCTCAAGTAAAGGCAAATCCGAAACAAACTCCACATGTTGAGGTTTTTTATATCCGGCTATGCGTTCTCCGACAAAATTGATAAGTTCATTAGATTCCAGGCTCTGACCTTCTTTTAGCAGGCATACGGCTTTGATCCCTTCTTTCCACTTTTGGTCAGGCACGCCAAAAACAACGGTTTTATCAACAGCCGGATGCATAAGTATTACCTTCTCTACTTCGAAAGGATAAACATTTTCACCGCCCGGCTTGATAAGCTCCTTTTCAGGTGTCCGGCCGGCATACCAGAGAAAACCGTCCTCGTCAAAACGGCCCAGATCCCCTGTATGGTGCCATCCTTCACGAAAGGTATGCTTATTCTCTTCGGGAAGATTCCAGTATCCTTTAAAGACCATAGGCCCTTTTACAGTGATTTCGCCTGTCTCTCCGGCGGGCACAGGATTTCCATAGTCATCAACTATCCTTATCTCAGTCAAATGAAGCATCTTTCCTGCCGAACCCGGCCTGTCATTGTATCGGCCAAAAGTGGCAAAACATGATGTCTCGGTCTGTCCGTACAGGCTGTAAAATGTCCCGCCGGTTAGTTTTTGATACTTTTCAATGGTTTCAGGTGTATCAATCCCCGGCACAGCCCTGAGTGTCTTGATCTCCTTTCCTGTTTTTTCATGTTGCTTAAGAATAGAAGAAAGAATGGGGGTAAAGTCGAACAGTACCGAAACCTTTTTCTCCTCAATAAGTTCAACAGCCCTTGCAGCGTCAAATTTGCTCATATTGATATTCAGAGCGCCTGCATGAAAGCAGTTTGTTGCCATAAAAAGCCCGGCTCCGTGGAAAAGTGGCAATAGATTCAGATGAACATCTTCAGGAGTCATATTTAAATAATAATTCAAATGCATATTGGCACACAATAGATTTCCGTGGCTCAATAAAGCCCCCCTGGGCCTTCCACCCACAGCCGCGGTATGAATTATTACAAAGCCATCATCTGATGAAATATCCACCTGTTTGAAATCTCCCTGATTATCCATCAAGGATTCAAAGTCAAGAAATCCACCGCCATCTGGTTTGAGGTTATAATATTTCTTCACCGAATGCAGCCTGTCTTTCATCCCCTTGATTAATTTTTGATACTCTTTATCAACAAAGAGGATTTCGGGCATACAATCATTCAGATTAAAACATACTTCATCAGCGGAGAGTCTCCAGTTAATCGGCAGCACGATTACCCCTATTGTCGCTGCCGCCCCGTAAAGCAGAAAATATTCAAGGCTGTTTTTTCCTAAAACAGCCATGCGATCCGTTTTTTTAATGCCGGCTTCCTGCAAACCGCATGCAAGTCTATCCACCCTTTCCTTGTACCGAGCAAATGTTAAAGTTCTATTATCATCAACCTCGAACCATGCGGGTCTGTCACCGAAACAGACGGCATTGCGGCTGATCAGATCATAAATTGTAAAATCATAAAGTCCCATAAGAGACTCACCTCATCAGTAAGTTGGGATAGTGGAACAATAGTGACAGTTTGCTAAAAAAACAAATTTACCACAGAGAACACAGAGAGAAATAACTATTTAAAATAACAAAATTTTCTCTGTGGACTCTGTGGTAAAAAACAGACTTTAAGTAGAACAGGTTAACTATTTTGGGAATGTGCCGCTAAAGGCAGCAACCTTGATCAAATCATCTGCCTTGAAAACGGCGGATCCTTCCTTCACACTGATCGGAAAGGCAAATTCAGGAACTCCGACCCACCACTTTTCAAGTTGATCAAAAGCTCCCACTCCCTTTTCCTTTAGCTTAAACCCGCCTGTAACAAGCAGGCTCAGCAACGACTGCCTTCCGTCAAACATTCCATGAACCCGCAACTGGTTTGTCTTGCCTGCAGGTATCCACTGAGTTTCCATGGAGCTGAGTGAATTAAGATCAAACTCTTCAAAAGCGACCGTAAACTTTAAACTATCCATTAAAATCGGATAGGAATTTGGGTTTTGAATATCGAACACAAAGGCAAGATCAAGAGGGGCTCCGTAGTCGCCGGCATTCCCCTTGGTAGGCTCAACCTTGCTTGAGAAATACCACCATCCCCAGTAATGAGCCACTTCTACAGAGTTCAGTGTAACTGTCGGAGCCTTAAAATTCTGCTCTGTCGGCCCAGGAGCCTTTTTTTCAGTACTACATGCCGGTAAAAATGTGGCCATAAAAACAAAACTACAACATATTAACATAATTAATTTATTACGCATTTTTTAGCCTCCAATCTATGTAAGCCATCTTTTCCTTCGTTTATAGTGCTTAACATCACGAAAACTCTTCCGGCCGCCATGATCCTTCAAGCCTAAATAGAAATCCTTGATGTCCGGATTCTGTCGAAGTTTTTCTGCTGTATCGTTCATTACTATGCGGCCATTCTCCATCACATAGGCATAAGGCGCGACATTGAGAGCAAGTTTTACATTCTGTTCCACCAAAAGGATCGAGATGTTCTCATCCTTCTGCAGCCTGGTAATAATATTGAAAATTTCATGTATAAGAAGAGGGGCAAGACCCATTGAAGGCTCATCTAAAAGGATCAGCTTGGGGCTGGTCATCAAAGCGCGGCCCACAACCGTCATCTGCTGCTCTCCACCGCTGATAAATCCGGCGATTTCGTTTCGCTTCTCCTTAAGCCTGGGGAAATAGTTATATACCATCTCCAGCCCTTCCTTGATGGATCTGCCGCCCTTCTTCTTCATGTGAGCGCCCACCTTAAGATTCTGTTCAACCGTAAGATGTTCAAACACTCTGCGCCCTTCAATTACCTGAACAATACCCATTTTGGCTATCTTCTCGGCGCGCATCTTGTCGATGCGCTCTCCCATAAATTCAATAGAACCGTCTGTAACCTCACCGTCTTCGTGATTTAACAGACCCGAAATAGCCTTTAAGGTCGTACTCTTACCGGCTCCATTTGCCCCCAAAAGGGCTACAATGCCTCCGTCAGGCACCTCGATGGAAACGCCCTTTATAACCAGTATGACCTCATGGTATTTAACTTCAATATTATTGATCTTTAAGATCATTTCATCCTGAGACAAAACCTTAAGACCTCCCCTGGAAACCTATCAATAATGTTACCATCCTAACCACTCATTCGCCCATTTCTTCGACCAACGGCTCTTAATATCTATCTTTTCAAGGATTTGAAATTTGCCGTCTTTAATCTCATAGATCGGCACAATTCCGGCAACACGATGATCCGTAGGCGTGAAGTTAATCAGCGCTGCACCCAGGCCAATGTCAAAATTTTCCATGGTTTCAAAACCGTTTTTCAGGATGCTTTCACCGCTTAAATCTCCGGTCTTGTCAGCACGCTTTAATGCTTCCCATAAAATGAGCACATCACCCCATGCCTGTGTCGTCCGGATGAGACGTTTTTCCAGAGGAATGCCCGGGTTGTATTTTTTGGCATACTCAACCACCTTGTCCATCATCGGCACATCTTCTCCGAAGAATGCACAAACTGCAGCACCCATAACACCCTCTGACGCCTTGCCTGCCAATTTGATAAGATTCTCATCAAATCCCCAGTTATTGACAATATGATCTGCACCCAGCCCCAGGGAATATGCATCTCGCACTGTGGCTGCTACTGACATGGTGGTGTTACCGTGCCAGACAAGATCCGGTTCGAAATTTTTCATGCCCAGGATTTGACTCTTAGTATCAATGGCAAACAAGGAGACATCCTGATCAGGACCGATGTCAAAGCCGAGTAGCTGGGCCTGATCCTTTATGGCCTTGATAGGTGCGCTGCAATAAGGAGAAGCAAACATGTAAGAACAGAGAAAACGCGGTTTCCTTTTCCCGTAATCCGGGTGTTTGGGCCACCTCTTATCAAACCAGGCTGTGATTGCAGCTCTGGCATTGGTTGAATAATCGGTTGCAAAGAAAAGGTTGTAAGGTGTCTTTTTAGGATCAGTCAGGTGGCCTGAATAAGACGCTGAAACATAAGGCATCTTGTCCTTTGTTACCGTGGGTGAAAGGGCTTCCGTATCACCGGTTCCCCAGCCCAAAACAGCCACGCATTTGAGCCTTTTGAAAAGCTTATATTTGGTAAGCGCCTCAGGAACACGGTAGCCGTAATCAAACTGATATAGCTTGATCTTCTTGCCGTTGATCCCTCCATTATCATTGACATAATGAATCGCTTCAGCAATACCCAGGGCATAATCCTTGCCCACATCCGAGGTCGCTCCAGTCATATCATTCAAGGATCCAACATTGATCACCTCGGCAACAACCTTTGCTTTCTCTTTTTTCTCGGGTTTTTCACCACAGGCATAAATGGAGAAGATTCCCGTTATAAGAGCCAGCGACATCAAAAACACTAAAATCTTTGACTTCATAGTTCCCCCTTTCATTAATATTTTTAATATGAAAACGGCCACAGATTAAAATAGTTTTTAATCTGCCACCACCGATAGGCAAGGCCATTGGGCTCAAACATAAGAAACAAACAAATTGCCAGGCCAAAGGCAGCCTCCTTGATAAACAAAAAATCCATCAAAAGCTTAGGGTAAATATCAGCAAAAGGCATAACCGCAAGTTGCAACAATTCCATTACGACCACCATAAATATGGCGCCAAATATTGTGCCGTGGATAGAGCCGATTCCACCGATAAGGATTACGCCCACCAGCCACAAGGACCAGAACCAGGGAAAATGTTCGGGGCTTATGGCGGCAAGGTTGCTGATCCAGAAAGCACCAGCAATTCCGCCGATAAATCCTGACACGTAAAAGGCCAGCAGTTTATACTTAACAACATTGATTCCCATAACCTCCGCAGAAATATCATTGTCCCTTATAGCAATCCAGGCCCTGCCGACCCTGGACCTGAGCAGATTGACCACTCCAATGACACAAACAATCAACAGGATAAGCATCATAAAATAGACCTTAAGGTCACTGTCAATGACCCACGGCCCGATCTTGATGGTTCCCGGCGGCAACGAAAAGGCCTGGCCGCGGCCACCGATCTGACTTACATACTGGGTGATAATAAAGTCTACGGTAATAAACTGGGCGGCCATGGTGGTTAAAATCAGATAGAATCCTTTTACCCTGGCAGAAGGGAGCCCGAAGAATACGCTCCAGATACCGGCAGCGATTCCGGCGACAAGAACGCTTATAGGATATGCAACACCCCAGTCTATCATGAATTTCGGCCAGGGAAACTCAAGGATGAGCAGGGTGCTGGTATATGCTCCCACAGCAATAAATGCTGCATGGCCAAGGGTTATCTGACCGCAAAAGCCGATCAAAAGCTGTACGCCTAGAGCGCCGAGAATTGTATATCCAACTAAATTGAGAATACTTAGCACATAAGAATCTGCAACCAGAGGAATGATAACAAACAGGACAATTAAGAGCAGGATCATTTTGGCTTCGATAAATTTCGTCTGCCACCATGCATGTTCCTGCTTATAGTTTTGATGGTAATCACCACAAGGAAGGAAGGTTGTTGACATAAAACTCTCTCCGTTCGTTTGTCATTTGTCATTTGTCACTTGTCATTGGTGAATGTTAATGACGTTTTTATCCAACGACTAATGTCTAATGACTAATGACAAGTTATACCCTTTCGATACGCTCCCAGCCCCAGAACCCATGAGGCTTGAAGAGCAAAAAGATTGCCATAAAAGCAAAGGGGGCGATCTCTTTGACACCGCCGGGGAAGTAACTATCTAAGTAAACGCCTGAAAAATTCTGCAATAAACCAATGGCAATACCTCCGACAATAGCGCCTGGTATGGAATTAAGCCCACCCAGCACTACGGCGGGCAGAACCAGCAGCCCTAAGTAGCCCACCGATATGTTGAGCCCGTTGATGTTGCCCAAAAGGGTCCCGCCCACGCCGGCCGCCATGAAAGCGATGGACCAGGCTGCTGCATAGACGAATCTGGCGCTCACCCCGATGGACAGCGCTGCCATCTCATCGTCGGCCGTGGCCTGCATGGCAAGGCCCCACCGGGTATATTTAAAAAAGCAGACAAAAATGATTAAAAGAATGATGGCTGCCACAAAGCTCCAGAGATAAACCTGACCGATGATTATCTGTCCGATGTGAAAAGGCTCCATTGAAAAAACCGGTGGGGTGAATACGCGGGTATCGGTACCCCATATTAATTCCACCATTCCTTTAAAGAAAAATGAAAGCCCTACCGTAACCATAATAACCGCCAAGACAGGCTCTCCTATTAGTTTGTCTAAAAATACCCTTTCCGTCAAAATGCCAAGCAATAAGCCGATGATAAGAGAAATTAACAGAGCCAAAAGAAAGGGCAGGCCCATGGAATAAAAGGTTAGAGAAATATAGGCGCCGATAAGGGTCATTTCCCCCATTGCAAGATTTAGCACGCCCGAGCACTTATATATAATCACCCAGCCGATAGCTACGAGCGCATAAATTCCACCCACCATAATGCCTGTAGTCAGGGCCATAAGAAACAGTTCCATTGGCTTTTCTCCTAAAAAACGTTTTTTTACACAGCCGTCAATCCATGATTTTGCGAATATGCAAATCGACTTTAATATGGCATTTTCTCCCGTCTTCATAGCTTATGGTAGTATCGATATGAACCATATCCGCTTCAGAATATAGAGCATCCACAATCTCTTGATATCTTTTTATTACGAATGCGCGGCGCAATTTCCGGGTCCTGGTAAGCTCATCATCATCCGCGTCAAGTTCCTTATATAAATTGATAAATTTTCTGATCCTGGCCGGTTCGGGAAGGTCTTTGTTTGCCTGCCGGATTTGTTCTTCCACCAGGTCATAGACTTCCGGCTTTTGAGAAAGTTCCGGATAGCTCGTATAGGTCAGCTTTTTTTCATCCGCCCATTTCCCTACAACAGAATAATCGATGCAGATAACTGCCGTTAAATAGTCCAGCTTATCTCCGATCACCCAGGAATCCTTTACATACGGGCTGAATTTTAAGCGGGTTTCCAGATACTGAGGAGCAAACGGCCTGCCGTCTTTTAAAATCATGACATCCTTTGAACGGTCAAAGACGACCAGGTGGCCGTCATCATCTATAAAACCCCTGTCTCCTGAATATAGCCAGCCATCAATTAGGGTTTTCTCCGTAGCTTCGGGATTCTTATAATACCCCTGGAAAACCGACGGGCTTTTGGTAATGATTTCACCGTCTTTTGTAATTTTTACCTCTGTTTCCGGAATCGCACTTCCTACTGTGTCAAACTTGATATCTCCGCTTCTATGGACTACCGAAATGCCGGCGACTTCAGTCTGCCCGTAAATCTGTTTCAGGTTCACGCCAAGAGCATGAAAGAAACGGAAGTGATCAGGCCCCATGGCAGCGCCGCCTGTATAAGCATTGCGAACACGGGAAAGCCCGAGATTGTCCTTCAACTTTTTTTGCACCACTGTATAGGCCAGCCATTGGAGAAGTTTCCAGTAAAACGGTATCGGTTTTTTCTTGAATTTTAGATCTGCCACATGATAACCGATCTTTGCCGCCAGATCGTAGCACTTCCTCTTAATCCATGTGGAATCCAGATTCTTGACCTGGACCGTTCGGGTCATCTGTTCATACATCCTGGGTGGGGCAAACATAACATGGGGCCCGATCTCCCTGATATTTGCCTGAGAGGTTTCAGACGATTCAGGAAAATTAAGAGTGAATCCGATCTGAAGGCCGCAGGAAATAGACATCATCTGCTCGCCGATCCATGCAAAGGGGAGATAAGAAACATAATCATCGGTCTCAAGACATGGGTCCACCGCCATGAGATTCTTTCCCATTGTCAACATGTTATAGTGAGATAATAAAGCGCCCTTGGGAAGCGCCGTGGTGCCGGAAGTATAAAAAAGAAGAGCTGTCTCGTCGCCATGCCCCTTAAAGATTATCTCCTCAAAAAGATGGGGCTGTTCTTGATCTAACTCTCTGCCTAACCGCTGTAGATCTTTAAAACTTATCAGATAATCCTGCTCGTAATGTCGCATCCCTTTTGGATCATCCCAGATAATCTTTTCCAGTTTTGGGCATTCATCAAATATGGAAAGAGCCTTATCAACCTCTTCCTGGCTTTCACAAAACATAAACCTGGTATCTGAATGATCAACAATGTATTTGACCTCATCTATAAGACACTCCTGAAACAACCAGACACCTATTCCTCTTGCGCACATAGTGGCCATCTCAGCCCATAAGCCTTCAGGACGGTTGGTGCCGATCATGCAAATCTTGTCCTGATCCTTAAGGCCTATACTGATCAGGCCAAGAGCCAGGTGTTTAACATTTTCAAGATAATCATGCCATGTGATAGGTCGCCAGATGCCGAACTCCTTTTCCCGCATGGCAATACTATTCTTGCCGAACTTTTCGGCCTGCTCAAGAAAAAGCTTGGGAATCGTCAGAGCTTTGGAAATTTCCATACCCTGAATCGTATTACTTTCGCCTGTTTTATGCCCTTGTTGCATATAGATCCTCATCACCGAGATAAGCCTTTATCACCTCTGGATTGTTCTGAATCTCTTCAGGTGTGCCATCAAGTATAATGTTGCCGAAATTAATCGCTAAAACATGATCGGAAAGGTCCATGACCACCCCCATGTCATGCTCAACTAAAAGGCAGGTTACTTTCCAGCGCTCATCTTCATTAATGTCGAGGATAAACCTGGCCAGATCCTCGACTTCTTCCAGATTAAGGCCGGCCAGCGGCTCATCCAGAATGAGAAGCTCCGGCTCCAGGGCAAGGGCCCGGCCTAATTCTACCCTTTTCTGTAATCCGTACGGCAGCATGCCGACCGGTTTATGTCTGATATGTTCAATTTCTAAAAGATCGATTATTTCTTCTTCAATAAAGGTTCTGTGCTCAATTTCCTCACGTGCTGTTTTTCCAATATATGCCGAACCGCTGAATATCCCCGAATTTAAATGTATATGCCTGCCAAGACGGATGTTATCCAGCACCGTCATGCCGCCAAACACTTCTACTTTCTGAAATGTCCTGGCAAGCCCTAATTTAGCCCGCTGATATGGCCTGAGCTTGTTAATCTTTTGGCCATTGTAATATATGTTTCCCTTCTGAGGATGGTACAGTCCATTAATAATATTCATCATTACTGTTTTGCCGGCGCCGTTTGGACCGATAACAGAATGAATTTCTCCCTTCCTGATTTGCAGGTTAATATCGGCCAGGGCACAGACCTTGCCAAAATACATGTAAATATCCGTCAGTTCCAGCAGGATGTCCCCTTCTTTGATCCTATGTGTTGCGACCAATATTATTAGCCCTCCCTTAAATCTTCTGTGCTAAAGTATTTTTAGCATTCTGAATGCCATTTATTTCATAAATATGTGTATATGTTACATCTTTTATTTAGTCAAGT